>JBNKGN010000256.1:0-5352 GCA_050289845.1 Crocinitomicaceae bacterium
TTTAACAGTAATTCAGACCGTGTATTAGCTTTTGTATGCAATGCAGTTGATGTTCATTCCTGCTCCCACTGAAGCAAGTAGTAACATGTCACCTTCTTGAATTTGATGCTTCGGTAATTCGCCGCGCATAATCATATCGTATAAGGTTGGAACAGTCGCTACGGAGCTATTTCCCAGACGTTCGATAATCATAGGCATGATGTTCTCAGGAATATTTTTTTCACCAAACAAGCGGTACAATCGTTTGATAATTGCTTCGTCCATTTTTTCGTTCGCCTGATGGATCAAGATTTTGTCGACTTGTTGAATCTCCAATTGGATTTTATCCATACATGCCTTCATCGCTTTCGGTACTTGAGTTAAAGCGTACGAATAAATTTTGTGTCCCTTCATTTTAATGAATTTGGTTTCGTCTTTTCCAAATCGGTTGAAACTTTCGCCAATATTCAAATAATGCATCTCTTCTTGCGTATGGGAAACTGTGGCATGTGTTAAAATTCCACGAGGTGTTGCTTCTTCCAATCCCTCCAAAATAACGGCACCTGCACCATCTGCGAAAATCATTGTGTCGCGATCGAATGGGTCCACTACACGAGACAGTACTTCAGATCCTATAATCAAACATTTTTTCGCCTCACCACATTTAATGTACATGTGAGCTTGAATCAATCCCTGGATCCACCCTGGGCAACCGAAGATCAGGTCGTAAGGCACGCAATTTTCATTCGCAATTCCAAGAATATGCTTGACACGCGATGCGATGCTTGGAACAATGTCGGTTTGATTGGATCCTTTGATAACATCGCCAAAATTGTGTGCGACAATAATCATGTCGATTTCTTCCTTGTTTACTTGCGCATTTTCGATGGCGCGTTGCGCTGAGATTGCGGCAATTTCGGAGCACGATTGATTGTCATGAACGTAACGACGGGAACGAATTCCTGTAATCTCCTGAAACTTCTCAATTACTTTTGTGTTGTCGTTCTGAATGCGTCGTCCATCATCAAAGCAAAATGGATTTTCGATGAAACTAATGTTTTCAACTTCAACTTCGGGAATGTAGGACCCGGATCCTGTCATTACGGTGTTTAACATAGCTATCAAATTTTACCCGTAGTCGCAGGCGGTATACTATTCAAAGATAAAGTAATTTGATTTGCTAAATCGTTTAGATAGTAAAAAAAAACTCCCGAGTCAGAGATCATTCTGAGTCGGGAGCCAATATATCCAGAGGAAAATTATTATTTCTTCCCTTTATTTTTTCGTTGTTCCATTTGCGCTTTTTGCATTTGCTCCAAACGTTCCTGGAATTTTGATTTTGTTTTTTTACCTCCTTTGCCATTTCCAGCAGCGGCAGCTTTACGTGCGGCCATTTTTGCTTTCAATTTTTCTTCGTCCACAAAGAAACGCTTGATCGAAATCATAATCAGAATCGATGCTAGTGTAGAGATAAAGTAATAATAACTCAATCCTGAAGAATAATTATTGAAGAAGAAAATCATCATAATAGGGAAGAAGTACATGATCACTTTCATGTTTGGCATACCTGGTTGTTGCGGTGTCGCCATGTTTCCACTATTAATGAACGTATAAATCAAAGTTGTTCCAGCCATTAACAGGGTAAACAAACTGATGTGGTCGCCATAGAAGGGAATATGAAAGCTCAAATCATAGATCGAATCGTAGGAAGACAAATCTTCTGCCCATAAGAACGACTTTTGACGTAAATCAAAGGTGGATGGGAAGAATCGGAATACCGCAAGAAGAATCGGCATTTGAATCAACATCGGGACACAACCTGCTAACGGACTGGCGCCGGATTCCCGATAGAGCGTCATCATCTCCGTTTGTTTTTTAAGTCCGTCTTCTTTATTTGGATATTTCGCGTTCAATTCGTCGATCTCCGGTTTCAGGATGCGCATCTTCGCAGACGACGTGTACATTTTCCATTGAATCGGCATCAATACCAACTTCAGGATGACCGTCAGAAGTAGAATCGCAATTCCGATCGCCAATCCCATTGATTGTAACAAGTTGAAAAGCGGTTGAACGGCATACAAGTTGATCCAACGGAAGATTCCCCATCCATAGTTCAATACGTTGTCGTAGCCAGATTTGTACGATTTTAGAACGCCATAATCGTTTGGACCGAAATACCAGTTCATGTGCACGGAAACGTCGTTCACGTTGCTTAAGTTCAAGTTCACACGTGCGTTAAAATCTTTCAGATTTGTGGTTGCTTTTTTGGAACCTTCATCGTATGTTTTTACGGAGAATTTTGATCCTTCTTTCGCAAACGGTTTGTCTGGTTGAATGAACGATGAGAAATAACTTTGTTTGAAACTTACCCAACGAATGTCGTCTTCGGCTTCTTGATAGCCATCGCCCATTTCACTTAAATAGGAGAATCCTTCGTTTTTGTAATCAAAACAAACGGTAGATACACGACGCTGCTCGCTGAACAAACGCTCCGTTCGACGGTACGCTGTTTCCCATTTGAATTGCACTTCTCTTGGGCTCACTTTTCCTCCGTAGCCTTTGATATTAATGTCATAATCAATGTCGTAAGCGCCTTTCTTTAAACGATAGGTAAAGCGAATCAATTCTTGTCCCTCTCCGCGGTGTTCGAAAACAATGTGTTCGTCGTCGTGTTCGGCTACGGCGAAAAGTAATTTCGAGGTTTGAATTCTTCGGTTTGATTTCGGTAAGATCAATTCATTTACCGCATCACCATTGCGGAACAATTCAAGTGGCGTTATTTCACCGTCTTTTTTTGCGAAATTGTCGTAGGACTCAAAGCCTTTTAACTTCACGGAAGCAACAGAACCTCCTTTGGCGTTAAACGCAATGATTAATTTATCAGATTCCAACTCGATCAAACTGTCGGGTACAGAAGCCACGGATGTTTTATTAACGGGCTCTGGTTGTGCGACAACAGCAGGAATCATTGTATCCTGTTTTGTTTTCGGATTGTAATAGGTTACCATTCCAGAATCTGCTGGGGCTGGATTGCCTAAGCTATCTAGTTTTGGTTCCCAATTGCCTTCGAATGTCGTGTCTACCTTAGTGGCAGTTGCCGCCGCTTTTTTCTTCTTTTTCGCCGCTTCTTTTTCGCGTTCCTTTGCTGCGAGTGCTTTGCGTTGCTCTTCCGTCGGTTGGTTAAAAAGGGCAAAACCTGTAAGGATTACTCCAATCAATATCAGTCCTGTGACCGTGTTTCTATCCATGCTTTGTGCTTCTGGTTATTTTGACTTATTGTTATCGAGTACGGCCTTCACGAATGCCACAAACAAAGGATGTGGATTCGCAACGGTACTCTTGTATTCAGGGTGGAATTGTGCTCCGACGAACCAAGGGTGGTCTTCGATTTCAATCACTTCAACCAATCCTGTTTCTGGATTTTTTCCTGTGGCGCGCATCCCTGCTTCTTCAAATGCTTCTAAAAATTCACTATTGAATTCATAGCGATGACGGTGACGTTCAGAAATTTTATCGGTATTGTAAGCTTTGGACACTTTGGAACCTGGCGTTAATTGACACTGGTACGCTCCCAATCGCATCGTTCCTCCCATGTTGGAGATGTTTTTCTGCTCCGTCATCATGGAGATTACAGGTGCTTTACAACTTTCAACGATTTCCGTCGTGTGCGCTTCTGCCCAACCTAATACGTTGCGAGCGAATTCAATCACAGCACATTGCATTCCCAAGCAGATGCCTAAAAATGGAATTTTGTTCTCTCTTGCAAAACGAACGGTTTCAATTTTTCCACTAATTCCGCGAGAACCAAACCCTGGAGCGACGAGAATTCCATCCAATCCACTTAAAATATCTTCGGAATTGTCAGAAGTGATTGATTCAGAGTGAATCCATTTCACATTGACTTTGCATTCGTTGGCAACCCCCGCGTGAATAAACGATTCACTGATAGATTTGTACGAATCCTTTAACTCCACATATTTCCCGACCAATCCAATCGTTACTGTCGATTTTGGATTTTTCAATCGCGTAAGAAATTCCTTCCACTGCGTTAAATCAGGAATGGATTTGGTATTGAGATTCAGTTTCTCTAAAACCACTTTGTCCAGTTCTTCCGCTTGCATTAAAATTGGAACGTCGTAGATCGATTCGGCATCGCGCGATTCAATTACGGCATTCATACTTACGTTACAGAATTTCGCGATTTTGCGACGTAAGGTCAAATCCAATTCATGTTCCGTACGACAACAAAGGATATCGGGTTGTACTCCCAATTCCAACAATTGCTTTACAGAGTGTTGTGTCGGCTTTGTTTTCAATTCACCCGCAGCGGCAAGGTAAGGCACCAATGTTAAGTGAATAACGATACAATCTTCGTCAAACTCCCATTTCATTTGACGTACCGCTTCCACATACGGAAGTGATTCAATATCTCCTACAGTTCCTCCAATTTCGGTAATTACAATATCGTATGTACCTTCTTTTCCTAACTGCTGAATACTTTCTTTGATTTCGTCGGTGATGTGAGGAATTACCTGAACGGTTTTTCCAAGAAATGCACCACGACGTTCTTTTTCAATAACAGACTGATATATGCGTCCTGTCGTAACGTTATTTGCCTGTGAAGTGCGCACATTTAAAAAACGCTCATAGTGTCCCAAATCCAAATCGGTTTCTGCACCATCATCAGTCACGAAACATTCTCCGTGTTCATAAGGGTTCAAGGTTCCTGGATCAATATTGATATACGGATCAAGTTTTTGGATCGTTGTAGAATAGCCGCGTGCCTGCAAGAGTTTGGCAAGTGATGCCGAAATAATCCCTTTACCAAGGGAAGATGTAACCCCTCCAGTTACGAATACATACTTTGTAGAATTGGACATAACGTTAATGATGTAACTTCGGGATGCAAATTTAGAAGTTTCACGTTACCTAAAGGGGAATTTTATGGTTTATTTTGAACCGTTTACTAACAAACAGGCAATAATGGACTTACGAAACAGTTTTCTCCCCCTGAAAAGCAATGCTTCGTGTCCATAACGCGTGCATCCGTATTTTTTCTATTGAAGTCATCGAGTTGAAGACGTTTAATGATCTCCGTAGTCGATATCGTCCAATTTTCCTTTAAACACGCGGTATTGAACGATCATGTATAATGTGACAAGAATTGCTGCAATTACAAACCAAACAACACCGACATTTAACCCATAGGAGTCGGCAGCAGCATTGTAGATGGTTAAAGAAGGATTCACGGAATTTGTCGATGGTAGTAAATTCGGGAAAATTGAGATGAAACTTGAGGCAAGAGCACCTGCCAAAAAGAGTGACGAAAACAAGAAGCCATAACCGTCTTTCTTGAACGATTGCACTTTTAAT
>JBNKGN010000257.1:0-5318 GCA_050289845.1 Crocinitomicaceae bacterium
TTTCGTCCACGTAACGATTCAGTTTGGGGAATAGTTCGTGTTTAGTTTCGAGATCCAACCGCCCTCTTCGCAGGTATTCCATAACGTTAAAAAGCTTGTGGATGTGTTCGTTAACGATCTTTTTGATCTCGTAACCATCCAACACCTGAATATTCATCATGGCTTGCATCTGAAAAGTAAATTCATTTCCAGCGCGTTTAGCAGGGTCTCCAGTACAACTTTCCTCGGTACCTAACACGGCAAAGTTCACCTTACATTCGTTCAAAATCTTCACGAGTGCTTTGGTGATTTTTTTCGCTCTGTCATCAAAACTTCCTGAACATCCAACCCAAAAAAGGTACTCAGGAGCTTCGCCCTTGGCCATCATTTCCGCCATTGTTGGAACTACTAAACTCATTCTTTACTTTTTAAATACTTGAATATTCACGGTCTCATCCACCAAATCGGTGAATTTTCCTTCGTAACGGGTTGCACGCACGATGTGGTTATCAATCCAGTGGTAATTTCCGCCCCGAGGTTTCCCCATCAACAATCCGTGATACTGGAATCCGTGGGCATTCAACCAATTTTCTGTTACTTCCCGATGTTCTTCAATCCGCGACGTAAAAAAGGTAATCACGTGTCCTTCTTCAAACCATTTGTTGATCGTTTCCAAAGCATCTGGATATAACGCGGCTGTTGCCATTCGCTCGGGTTCCTCGTTCGGAATATCGTCGCAAATTGTACCGTCGATATCGATCAGGTAATTCTTTATCTCGTCTGGAAGTACCGGTGACAATTTCTTCCCGTCTACTTCTAAATCTTTTAACTGACTATTGCTCATTTGCCCAGTTTAAGCGATCCGTTGGACTAAATTGCCAAGGCGCGCCGTTGTTTTCAATATTGGTTAACATTCCTGTCAATTCGGTCGGTACTTTGGATTCCTCCATGACCAAATATCTTCTCAAGTCGACAATGATCGAGAGTGGATCAATATTCACGGGACATTCTTGCACGCATGCGTTACAAGACGTACATGCCCAAATTTCTTCTTCCGAGATATAATCACCGAGCAAGGATTTTCCATCATCGTAATCCTTTCCATGCTTACGTCGGTTCTCTCCTACTTCTACCAAACGATCTCGCGTATCCATCATAATTTTTCGTGGCGACAATAACTTTCCAGTAATGTTCGCTGGACACGAAGAGGTACAACGTCCGCATTCGGTACATGAATAACTGTCCAACAAATTTTTCCAGGTCAAATCAGTTACATCCTTCGCACCAAACCGTTGTGGTTCTGCGGCGCCTTCTGCTGGAGCGGCAAAAGGATCGGCTGTTGGATCCATCATCAACTTCACTTCGTTGGTTACGGACTCCATGTTCGTGAACTTTCCTTTCTTTTCCAAATTGCTGTAGAAGGTATTCGGAAACGCTAGGAGAATGTGTAAATGCTTAGAGTAAGGCAAATAATTCAAGAAGGCAAAAACCATAAAAATGTGTCCCCACCACCCGATACGCTCCAAGGTATGCAAGGTAGAAATGCTCATTCCATCGAAGACATTTGCTCCAAGAAAACTACTCACGGTAAATCCATAAGATCCATCTCCCAAGTTGGCAGCGTGCGATTCTCCTGCGCGATACAATGCCTCATCAGCGCCATTCATGGTAAAAATGCAACAAACCAAAACAAGCTCCATAAATAGAATCATGTTCCCATCCATCTTGGGCCAGCCTTTCATTTCTTTCATGTTCAGGCGTGGTACTTTAATCAAATTTCTTCGAGAGAGAAAGGCGAATGTTGCGATCAACGCTAAAACCGAAAGAATTTCGATAAAAGAGATCATGAAAGTGTAAAAACCACCAAGCGAAGCTCTAAAAATACGGTGTTCTCCGGTCAATCCATCTACGAAAATTTCAATCAACTCGATTTGCGTGATGACAAAAGCAGCATAGATCATTAAGTGAAGCAAGGCTGGAATTGGTCGTGTGAACATTTTCTTTTGTCCCAACGCTACCAACATCATTGTTTTCCAACGTTCGCTTTTGTTGTCGGTGCGATCAATATCACGTCCCAGAAGGATGTTTGCACGTAATTTGGACACGTTCCAGGCGAAAAATCCCAAACCTGCTGCAAGCATTACTGCGAAAATACTTTGAGCTATCATCTAAAGAAGTTAGTTATGTTTTGCTATTAATTTCCTCGTTCCTTGACGACTTTTTTCAGTTCTTCCTCTTCTTTTCCAGTAAAGGGAGATTTGGATTTGGCGCCGAGCACAGAGAAATGTATATAGCGTTCTGGATGCAATTGCAGGTCTTCAACAAGATTCTGTAATTCCTGATTCGTTTGAATCAACTCCATGTACAAACTGTCGTCTTTTACTAATTTTCCAAGTGTCCCTTCACCGTTCGCTGCACCGTCGAGAATAGTATTGATTCCCGCAAGTGTGTGCTTGGCGTTTTCAATAATCCCTTTGAAATCTGCCGTTACTAAATCGTCTGTAACGCGCTTCACGTTCCCCACAATGGCCTTGACGGAATCGTTGCTTTTCTTCAAGTTGAGGGTGATTGCTTCGACGTTGGACATGATACGTGACAAACGCACACGTTCATCAATAAGTAATCCTTCAATTTGATCCACCGCACTTCCGATCTTCTTAATGGAAATGCGTAATTCACGCATACTGTTTTCCAATTCCGAAGAAGCTTTGTCATCCCAAAAAGCCGACAAGCCATCCACCATATTGTTGATTGCTACAAGTCCAGTCTCAATTTTTTGCGTTAACGGATCGGCGTATTCTTTTAGTTGTGTCGTGAAATCTGTACTCACAAATCCTTCCAGAGTTGATCCTGGTTTGTAATACCCTTTTGAAAGATCCTCATTCATGTGAACGATCAAACCTTTGGACAACAAGTCAATTCCACCTGCTTCCACACGAGTACCTTTGACCAATTTGATTTTGTCCACGGAGATATTGAAGGTCATTTTCACGCGTTTGGTAGAGTCTTTTGCCATAGGAAAAGATTCTACTTCCAACACCTTTCCAACATCCACACCATTGATATACACAGAAGTTGCAGGAGTTACTCCTCCCGAAGTAGGGAAATAGGCATAATATACCTCGTCACCACCAAAAAAGCTGTTGCCTTTCAGAAAATTGACTCCGGCTACCAACAATCCGATCGCCAGAAGGGTAATAATACCGGTGATAAGTTCTTTGGAAATCTTCACTTTCTTATTTTTCTGCTAAGTTAATAGCTTTTTGCAAATCTATTCGCTCTCCGTTAAGGAATCCAACCACAAATGCATGTGCAAAACCTTTCTCACGCAATTCTTTCTTGCGTTCATTCGCAGCATTAAAATCATTTATAAATACCCCTGAAGTATATTTATAAAGTCCTCCCTGCTGGTACTCATACACTGTTTCCCCTTTGAATTTGGGGTCTGTCAGCGCGATTGCCTTTTCGGAAGTTTCTATCTGCACACGGAATACAACATCTCCACTGCTGGGTGTTTCTGGTGTAGAAGGTGTATTGTTGACAACTTCTTCTCGATTCGCTTCTGTCAACTCGTCGATTCCTTCCAACTCATTTTTGTATTTCTTGAATGCAGCAAACATCGACCCTGCCATTTGGTTTTGCGTCGTTGAATCACTCAAGAACTTCTCTTCCGTTGGATTGGTTAAAAATCCTGTCTCAATCAGTACGCTAGGCATTGTTGTTTTGTATAGAACCAAAAAACCTGCTTGTTTTACCCCGCGATCGTAGCGACCAATTTTCTTGAACTCGGCTTGCAATTTATCGGCAAAACTAATGGATTGATCCAGGTAGACACTCAACTGAATTTGACGTGCAATGATGGCGTCGGGTGACATATCGAAGGATTTGTACTTTTCTCCCCCATCGTCTTCGAGGTGGATAATGGAGTTTTCGCGCGCGGCAACGTTCTGTTGAGATTCCGTTCTGTGCAATCCTAAAACGTATGTTTCAGTACCATACGCCGAAGCACTAGCAGCATTTGCATGAATACAAATAAACAAATCGGCATTGTTACGATTGGCTATTTTTGCACGTTCATCCAATTCCACAAAGACATCTGTTTCGCGGGTGTATACCACATTAATATCCGGATACGCAGCTTTTATTTTCTCGCCTAACTTCAGTGCCATGGAGAGACACACATGCTTTTCTTGTGCAGAAGCTCCGTGACAACCTGGATCTTTCCCTCCATGCCCAGCATCTATCACAACCGTACGAATCGTTCCCAGCGAAAACTCATCTTCCTGCGCCCCCAAATTCCATGGAAAAAAAAGCACGACAATTAGAAGAATGCTGTAAATTGAACGACGATCTAAATCAAATTGAATCATTCACATGTAATTTTAATAGTTTTGCGGCGTTAAAGCTGTCAAAACAAATTTACGTTAGTATTGGTCTTCAAAAAGCGTTCCATAGTCCGAGTTTTACTCCCTGCATTGTTAATAATGTTAGGTGCGGCAGATGGTTACGGACAAACCCCAGACACACTTTACGTAAACGATGAAAGCCTTGAAGATCCGATTCTTTACAGTGCTGAAGATTCCATTTACATTGACGTCAAGCGAGAAATCATCCATCTGTATGGAAAGGCTCACGTGCAAACTCCCGAGGTTACGTTGGATGCAGGCTATATTATGATCGATTTGCATTCGAATGAAGTCTTGGCGTCGTATCGATATGACAAGGACTCCAATATGGTGGAATTGCCTCATTTTACGGATGGTAGTGATGAAATTGTTGCACAAAAAGTCCGCTATAATTTCGACACTGAAAAAGCGTTCATCGAGGAATTGGCCATTCAACAAGATGAAAATTTCCTGTACATGGGAGTTGCCAAGCGTCAATCCAACGAAGAAATTCACTTTTTAAAGGGTCGTTTCACCTCCTGTAATCTTGAAGAGCCACACTACCATTTCCAGCTGTCCCGCGCCGTTTTGGTTCCCGATAAACGCATTGTTTCGGGTCCGATGAATCTTTGGATACAGGGCGTTCCAACTCCGATTGGTCTACCGTTCAGTATTATTCCTCAAATGGAAGATAAAACGCAGGGATTGATGTTTCCCGAAATCGTAATGCCATCCGTTTATGGCTTTGGGTTCAAAGATCTCGGGTATTATTTACCCATCAACGATCATCTTCAAACGACCATTTACGGTTCCTTGTACAGTCGCGGTTCGTGGGGAATTCGAAACCTCACAGATTATGCCGTTCGCTATAAATTCAGTGGAACGCTCGGTTTGGGATTTGAACAATTGCGTCGCGGATTTCCTGACACCACGTCAATCAACAAAACATCGTTC
>JBNKGN010000258.1:0-5266 GCA_050289845.1 Crocinitomicaceae bacterium
ACATTATGAATACTATATAAATGGAAAATTTCAAACATGACCCGTTGCGAGAATTAACTGAAATCAGAAATCAGTTATCCTATTCTAAGAGAATCGGCTTTCTATTTGGCGCAGGAACATCAAAATCAATGGGTATTTCAGATATATCTGGATTATCACAACAAGTGGAAAAAAATATTGATGATGCGCTTTCTGCAAAATTAGAAAAAGTTAAAAGTCATCTCAATGAAAGCGAGCAGCATATAGAAGCAATACTGAACCATATTAGACTAATACGACAAGTCACGGGCGATAAAGAAGATAAGTCATATGATTCTCTAACCGGTAATGATGTAAAATCACTAGATAAAACAATTTGTAACGAGATTTACAAAATCATTTCTGAAGAAGAGCTCAACTCGAGATCAGCTCAGGAGATTTACAATGATTATTTTTATGCAGATCGCTCCATCAACATTCGAGAATTGGCCGTATTACAATATTACAACTCAGCCATTTCGCATTATGAAGAAGACAAAATCGCCTCGGTGAATGACTTGTCAAAAATGGAACTCATTTATCCAAACCAACAAGCCAGTTTTTTAAAACTGCTCGTCATCTCTCAAATCATCGATAAAGGCAAAATGGAAACCATTCAAGAAGTAGAATGGCTCTGTCAACTAGCGAATAAGGGATCCGAAAATGACGATTATACGTATTACAAATATGCACAAATGGTGCAACGGCAATTGCTCGAATTAGGACGAGAAGACTTTGTTGACTCCTCTTATACTGTTGTTGAAAACGTAATGGAATCCTCCGAGACAATTAAACGGCTTTCAGTTGCCTATTACATGGGGAAATCCGAGTATTACCGAAAACGCTTCAATAGAAGTAAAGCCATAGAGTACGCGTACGAAGCAATGCAATTGAACCCAGAAAATGTCGGTATCCAGTCCGATATGGTGTTGTTACTCGTTCAACAATACGACGATAAAACGTTTTCAGAAGAATTACTTGAACAAATCGCCGCAGAAGAACAAAAAATGCCATTTCTGATTGAAAACAACTTATTTCAATCCTTGAAATATTATGTGAATTGTCAAATCTCCAACGATTACTTTATGGATAATGATGAAGAAAACGGCCTTCGTTTTTTTCGCAAATCAGAGGAAATTCGCGATGCTATGGTCGATCCAACAATTCTTGACGAATACTACATTGGGATATTATACACCTCCCCTGGCGCTTATTATTATCGAAAAGGCAACTACACCAAGGCACTCGAGTATTTGAATGCAGGATTAAAATTGGTCCCCAGACACGATCGCTTGAACTCTCAGTTAACCATCGTTCAGAATCGGATGAAATAGCACCTTTTTTCGTTTGACTTTTTTGACGCAAGGAATGCTCCCGATACTATTGGACTGATCACACAAAAACCAAGCGATAAAACTGTAAATTTGCTGTGTGAATACAACACTCGCTTATCTCAATGGAAACGGCTCCAAAAACCTTCTCGGATTGGGAGAAACAGCGCGTTTGATCTACAAGAATTCGGATGATTTCAGTTCCATTCAAGCTTTTATTGATGCGCATGCAGGATCGTATATTTTCGCAGGTTTGAGTTATGATCTCAAAGAGAAAACGTTGAATATGTCCTCGGTAAAACCCAATAACATAGGAATTCCCGATGCTTTCTTTTGGGTTCCAGAAGTCGTTGTTTCCATCGAAAACAATCAAATTTCGGCTGTGTGCGCAGGAACCTTAACTTCCGAACACGAAGCGGCTGTTGCGGCATTCTTTGCTGCCGAAAATCGAGCGATGCATTGGGATCTTCAATTGCAACCGCGCACGCAAAAGCAGGATTATCTCAAAACGGTTGAAAAGCTGCTGCACGAAATTCAAATGGGGACGATTTACGAGGTGAACTACTGTCAAGAATTTTTCAATGAATCCTTTCGGATGACTGATTCAGAAGCGGCGTATTTCAAATTAAACCGAATTACAGAAGCTCCTTTTTCTGCTTATATTTCTTTCGATGAACACCGAATTTTGTGTGGAAGTCCCGAACGGTTCCTTCAAAGAGACGGTACAAAAATCCTCTCACAACCGATCAAAGGAACCAGCAAACGCGGGAAAACGCCCGAAGAAGATGCGCAATTAAAACAAAGTCTTGCGAAGAATCCCAAAGAGCGTTCGGAAAACGTGATGATTGTGGATTTGGTTCGGAACGATCTTTCAAAAATTGCCCAAAAGAACAGCGTACAGGTCGATGAATTGTTTGGCGTTTACTCATTCAATACTGTGCACCAACTCATTTCCACGATTTCCTGCGAGGTGCGACATGAATGTTCCTTTACAGATATTCTTAACGCCACATTTCCGATGGGTTCCATGACAGGCGCTCCGAAACGAAGTGCAATCGATTTGATCGAACAACACGAAAATTTCCGACGAGGATGGTATTCGGGTTCCATCGGTTATATCGCACCCAATGGCGATTTCGATTTTAACGTAGTAATTCGAAGCATTTTGTACAATTCAAAAAGTCATTATTTGAGTTGTGCTGTTGGCGGAGCGATCACCATTCAGTCCACTGCTGAAGCCGAATACGAAGAATGCAAGGTTAAAGTAAAAACAATTCTCGATCGAATGCATGAATAACCTGACACGGCATATTCAAGAAACGCTTAAAAAATATCCAGCATCCAATTATTTGGTCGCATGCAGTGGCGGTGTTGATTCCGTGGTATTATTCTCGATCGTGAAGCAATTGAAACTTCCTGTAGCACTCGTGCATGTGAATTATCATTTGCGGGATGAGGCGTCCGAGCAAGACGAACAACATGTGCGTGAACTCGCTCGAAGCAATCAGGTTGCGATTCATGTGAAATCGATCGACTTAAAAGAACAACTGATTTCAGGGGGAAATCTCCAACAAATGGCCCGAGATGTGCGATATGCTTACTTCGAAGAATTGCTGCAGGTCCACCCCAATAGTTTCCTGCTTCTTGGACATCATCAGGAAGATCAAACAGAAACCTTTTTTTTGAATCTCGCTCGAAATGCGGGAATAATGGGATTGGCCTCCATGCCTGAAAAACGAGAGACATTTCTTCGTCCCATGTTGGGAATTTCAAAAGAAGAAATCATCGATTACGCACAAACGCATGGAATTTCCTGGAGGGAAGACGATTCAAACAAAAAATCGACCTACTCGCGAAATAAATTGCGCAACGAAATTCTCCCCAAATTGCGCGAAATAATTCCAACACTAGATGCTTCTGTCGCCATTTTATCGCAACAATTCCAACTAGAACAACATCTTCTTGAAACAAAAATCAAGGAAGTTGTAGACGAAATCCTTCTGACAAAACAACTTTCTACGCTTATTTTTCAGGGGCTTTCTGAATTTGAAAAAATAGAGCTTTGTCGGCAAATCCAACAACCGTTTGGCATTTTGGAAACCTGGAATCGATTGGAGCGAAAAGGAAGTAAAATCGAATTGATTCCAAACGAGAGTTTTCCATTTGATCATCTTGTTTTTGACGGAAATTCGTATGCGTTTATCACTACAGCTGAGATTTCAACGCCTCAACTGAAAATTGTGAATTGCACAACATTACCAACAGTCTTCAATAAGAGTGAACTCTTTTTGGATGCGTCAAAAATTTCGGGAAACTTGCTTGTCCGACGACCGAAAATCGGTGATCGTATACAGCCTATCGGAATGTCGGGATCGCGCTTGGTTTCCGATGTTATTTCTGATGCAAAATTGACCAGTCACGAAAAAAACAAACTCTTTCTACTTTGTGATGCAGAAGGAGTTCTTTGGGTTCCAGAATTGTGTGTTTCTCGCCGTGCAATTGCCACAAATGCATCTTCGAAAATTCAAAAAATCCATTTACTTTTCGAGTAATTCTAAAATCGGTTCGCCTGTAAGCGCATTTACTTGCTGCAAATTCATCAGGTGCGTCAACGTTGCCGTAATGTCTGTGATATTGATTGAGCGAAAAACCTCTTGACGAGGAATTTCCGTCCCGTACCAAAGCAATGGAACATGCGTATCATACCCGTAAGAGGAACCGTGAGAAGTGCCTTTGTGCGCAGTCTCAACATCTTCAGATTTTGCCAAATAACCTGGTTCTAAGGTAAAAATGATGTCTCCACTTTCTGCAGGATGATATCCATTCCGAACCATTTGAAACCACGGATCGTCAATATTGGCACTCTCTAATTGATTGGCTGTAAAAACGCGTTTCACACCTTCCCATTTTTTCACTTCATTCACGATAAACGCGGTAACTTCTTCGTAATTCATTCCAAAAAGCGCCATCGTATCAGCGTCAAAATAGATGTTTTGATTATCGTAGTCATCAATAATATTCGCACCAAATTGGGTTTCGAGCTGTGCTCCGAGTTGTGCAAAATTTTCTTTTTCAAAAACGTATCCTCCGGGCAATTTATGATCGACCAACAATTGCGGTACTGGCACAACAGCGTGATCTGCGGTGAGGAACAAAACATATTCTCCCTTCCCTACTTCTTTGTTCAGGGCTTCGATCAATCGTGCCAAATCGGCATCCAATCGAATGTAGGTATCCTCAATTTCCTTGGAATACGGTCCAAACGCATGTCCGATAATATCTGGCGTTGAATAGCTGATGCACAGCATATCCGTTTGCTCATCTTGTCCGAGTTGTTCATTGCGCAAACCTGCAATCGCCAAATCTGTAAGTGCCGTGTTCGCAAAAGGCGTGTATGGAAACAACATAGATGCTCTCAAAGAAGTATCGCTGGCTACCATTGCCTTCAAGTCATAAGGGAAGGTCGGCGTCGTTTTCCCAGGTAACAAATGCTCGTAAGGCGAATCATCGGGTCCGCTTTCTGTATACGTTTCTATTGGAAGCATGGTATTCCACGTGCCATTCATCACTGTTTCTGCGGTCTTCTTCGCATTAAAAGCCTTCACCCAAGCAGGCAATTCCGTTTTATAAAATGTACTGGTAATAAAATCTCCCGAACCATAGTCGTACCAATACGAACCGTCCGATAAATGTCCTCCAGGTAGGATTGCCCCACGATTTTTAATCGACATCGAAATGACTTTCGCATCGGGATAGGTCATTTTCAATTGATCTGTAATGGTATTCGATTTGAGGTTATGCGGGGAGCACAATCCTGCTTTCGAAGCATTTCCAACGGTTGATTGCATTGTATCTTCCACGCAATTGATTTGGCGCCCTAAAGTTCTGTCGTACCAATCATTCGCTACAATTCCGTG
>JBNKGN010000259.1:0-5257 GCA_050289845.1 Crocinitomicaceae bacterium
TACCGTATACAAGGCAGACTACATGATTAACGTGATCAAATTTGAAGACAACAATTTCCTCGATACGATACGTAATAAAATGTCCTGGGGACTTGACAATAGAAATTAAACACGATCGGCAGGACTTTTGTATAAATCAATTAAGGCGCTTATTTTTACAGACTGAAAAATGAATATTATGAACAAACTATTAGTAATAGTGCTCTCCATCTTTACCGTTGGGGCATCGTATGCACAAACTCCATCAACAGACCTGGCGATGGAACCAGGAATGTACGCCAAATTTGAAACGAGCAAAGGGATCATCATTTGCGCATTAGAATTCGAAAAAACACCGATGACTGTTGCCAATTTTGTGGGACTTGCAGAAGGAAATTTTGCAGCAGGCGATCTTTCCTTTAACAAACCTTATTACGACGGATTAAAATTCCACCGTGTGATCAAGGACTTTATGATCCAAGGTGGAGATCCAGAAGGAACAGGAAGAGGTGGGCCTGGCTACAAATTCCCGGACGAATTCGATAAAACCCTAACGCACAGCGGACCTGGAATTTTATCTATGGCAAACAGTGGACCAAACACTAACGGAAGTCAATTTTTCATCACCCACAAAGCAACTCCGTGGCTCGACGGAAAACACACTGTTTTTGGACACGTAATTTCTGGACAGGACATCGTTGACGCAATTGCTCAGGACGATAAAATGGAAAAAATCACCATTCTACGTGTGGGTGAAAAGGCAAAAGCATTTGACGCGAAAGCAGTTTTCGAACCTTTGTACGCTTCATTTTATGAGGAATACGTCCTCTATCCAAGATACATGGATTCAGTATCCAAAATAAGTATTGAAGATTATAACGCGGCGTTCTACGAACAGGTAAAAGCATCCTTGCCAAAGAAATTGGCGCGTAAAGCGAAACAAACAGAATCTGGTATGGTCTACGTGATCCACAAGCGTGGAAAGAAAAAAACATTGATCACACCAGGAGATACGTTGGAAGTCCATACTACGGGAACGTTCATGCGTGGTAATGAAAAATTCTTCTCAACATACGATCCAGGAGCGCAAACAATGAAATTCCAATTCCAGAATCCACAACGACGAATGGTGAAAGGCTACGAGGAAGGATTGCAATTAGTCGGTAATGAAGGTTCAATCACGTTATACTTACCGTACCATTTGGCGTATGGATCAATGGGAAATCGCCCAACAATCAAACCGTATGCAAACATTCAATTCGACATTGAAGTAGTTTCCGCAAAACCTGGTGAGTTGTCCACTGTTGAAGAGCATCATGATCACGATGGTCATAACCATGACGGTCACAATCATCAGCACTAAGAAAGATAATTAATTGAACGAAAGCCTTCCAGATTCTGGGAGGTTTTCTTTTTTAAGAACGTTTGAATTAATGAGAGAAGCAAACTTCGGGTTTCCCCAAACGGAACGTTAACATCATTCCTGTAAAAACATACCAGTCTTTCGTACTGGAATCACCACGGGTCCCAAAGCGCTCTCCACTTAAAGAACGATTGGACAAACTTGCTGCCAGTGGACCATTCTCTGCTTCTAAGACGAGGGGATCTGCATAGTAATCCGCACCAATATCATCAAGGTAATCGGTAAACGTTTTACGAATTCCTATCTCAAAATTGAGCGAAGCGCGTTGTCCCAAAGAAAGCTTGGCTCCCACCCCAATTGGAATGGAAAGTTGCGTCAAAGAATAACGCCCCCGAGACGACAAAGAAGTTCCCTGTCCTTCAGTACCGAGTGGCTGCAAATCTACCTCATTCCCGTTGTCCCCAATCGTTTTAGGATTCATTCGGAAAAGTGCCAATTCCACCAAAATATATCCCGTCCCTTTGTAACGATCGTGTCCCAATTGAAAAGGAAAATAATTGAATTCCAAGCCTGCACCCAATTCCCAGATATCCGATGAAAAGCTCAAATTGCGTTCCTGAAATTGACTTATTTTGGATTCACTATCATCACCACTAACCTTTCCATAAATCAAATTCGCCCGTAAACTCAAGCGTGAATGCACATTGTAACGATACATCAATCCTCCCGCCAAATGCGTGTTTCTGAAAGGCATAAACGGGTTCATGTCGCCAATGTAATAGGTCCCACCGATCATTGGTCCTAATTCAGACCGAGAAGCATTCGTGTGAAATTGTGCCTGCGCTGTCTGAGATATTGCTACCAAAGCCAACGTAAAAAGAAATGTGAATTTTGTTTTCATCGTTATACAAACGCAAAGATATCAAGAAAATTGCTCTGTTCGGAGGAAAAACCATCGGAACAACTGTACGTTTTGACACATTTAATTATTTTATTAACATTTTGTTATTTTTAATTATTACTTTTGTCTTCCAATTTTGTTTAACATGGACACTTCCACCCTTCTTTCCGTAGCCGAACAGTACGGAACACCAACGTTTGTATACGATGCCGATCAGATTGTACGTCGTTATCGACAACTGAATGCCGCATTTCATCCG
Organism: Crocinitomicaceae bacterium; assembly: GCA_050289845.1. Lineage (GTDB taxonomy): Bacteria > Bacteroidota > Bacteroidia > Flavobacteriales_D > Crocinitomicaceae > UBA4466. Next base: position 2,503 of record JBNKGN010000259.1, read on the forward strand.
CACTCTGTTAAATTGCATTACGCGATGAAAGCACTAAGTAATATCAACATACTTCGCTTATTGAAGGAAGAAGGTGCTGGATTGGATGCCGTTTCCATTGAAGAAGTGCAATTGGGTCTATACGCTGGCTTTTCACCAGAGGCGATCATGTACACTCCAAACGGCGTTTCATTCGATGAAATTTGTGCGGCAGTCGATTTGGGCGTTCACATCAACATCGACAATCTACAAACACTGGAGAAGTTCGGGAACAAATATGGGGGCAGCGTTCCATGTTGTATTCGCATCAACCCGCATATTATGGCTGGCGGAAATTCCAACATTTCTGTGGGACATATCGACTCCAAATTTGGCATTTCTATCCATCAGGTTCGTCATGTTTGTCGTATAGTATCCAATTACGAAATGCAAATCATTGGATTGCACATGCATACAGGAAGCGACATTATTGATCCCGACGTGTTTTTGAGAGGTGCCGAATTGCTGTACGACGCCGCTGAGTTATTTCCTGATTTACAATTTATGGACTTCGGTAGTGGCTTTAAAGTAGCATATAAAGAAGGAGACATCGTGACAGATATCGAAAAAATTGGAGCGAAAATCTCGGCATCTTTTCAATCTTTTTGTGAACGATACGGACGCGATCTGGAATTGTGGTTTGAACCAGGGAAATTTATTGTTAGTGAATCCGGAAAATTACTCGTGAAAACCAATGTGGTAAAACAAACAACGTCTACCGTATTTGTCGGAGTGAATAGCGGTCAAAATCATCTCATCCGCCCGATGTTCTACAACGCGTATCATCAAATCGAAAATATCAGCAATCCTACCGCGGACAAAAAACTGTATTCAGTAGTTGGTTACATCTGCGAAAGTGACACATTGGGACACGATCGAATGATGCATGAAGTCCGTGAAGGAGACATTCTGTCAATTTCCAATGCTGGTGCCTATGCTTTTAGCATGTCGAATCAATACAACTCTCGTTTGCGACCTGCCGAAGTACTTTGGTTCCAATCAAAAGCGCATTTAATTCGGAAAAGAGAGATCGTGGAAGACTTGCTCCGCAATCAAATTCTTTTGCCAGAATTAGAATCTGAACTAATCGAAAATTAGTACTTTTCAAAGAAAAAGTTATGGCCCAAGTTACTGGTATTGGTGGTATTTTTTTCAAGTTCAATGACCCTGCTAAGATGCGCACGTGGTATGCCGATGTTTTAGGCATGAAGACTAACGACTACGGTGTTTTGTTCGAGTTCAATGGTGACACGCATCCAACCAAAGGCTATCTGCAATTGGGAACTTTCGATGCGAACACGGAATATTTTGGCGCAGCAACACAACAAACGATGATTAATTTTCGCGTAGATGATTTAGAGGCATTGGAAATGCAACTGAAAGCGGCTGGCGTTACCATCGTTGATACACTTGAATCCTACAGTTACGGTAAATTTCTACACATTGAAGATCCTGAGGGAAATCGCATTGAATTATGGGAACCTGTTGACAACGATTTTGAGTCCAACAGCGACGCAATGTCTATGATCTAGTGATCTTGATTTTGTCTAAGAAACGATCCAAATTCTCATTTTGAAGCAATTCTTCGGAACCAACGATTAACACGCGTTTGCATTTGTACGTCCGAATCCACAATTCAAAATTCGAAACGGCAACTTGCAATGTTCCGTTAATATCAATTCGTTGGGTTGGAATGTGTTTTTTATCAAAAAGCGTATGTAGATCAATGTCTTCGCGCTCACAATCTTGATTTGAATTAATCAAAATCATTCCATCTGGATACTCTTCTGAACGTGGATCATAGGTCTCTGTTGCAATGGAATGATGGATAGCCCATTCACTTATGCGTTGTGCAAATGCATTATCAGATCTAAGTAAAATGACTTCAAGTTTCATTGTAAAGGTATCGCTAAAACGGGTGCAAATATAACCTAATTATACGTTTCGGCAATTGAATCGTAGAAAAATGCCTACAAAATTATAAGAGTGCTTCAATTGCTTCGGTGGGACGTGCCACTACCGCTTTGTTTCCAGATATCACAATCGGTCGTTCAATCAACTTTGGATGTGCGATCATAGCGTCGATCCATTCTGACTCGGAAAGTTCTTTCCCTTTGTAATTGTCCTTGTAAATCGCTTCTCCTTTGCGAATTAACTCGTGTGCAGACATACCGAGTTGCTTCAAAACGTCCTGAAGTTGCTTTTTCGAAGGAATTTCATTTAAATAGTCCACAATTTCATAGTCGATTCCTTTTTCGTCCAAATACGCTAAAGACATGCGGCTTTTCGAACAACGAGGATTGTGATAAACTTTCAATTTTTCCATTTCTGATTAATTTCCGTAGGCCATTAAGTATGCTTTGAAGAAATCGTCCAGGTCACCATTCAATACAGCATCAACATTACTTGTCTCGTGTCCAGTTCGCACATCTTTGACCAGTTTGTAGGGCTGCATGACATAGTTTCGAATTTGCGATCCCCATTCAATCTTCTTCTTATCCGCTTCAATTTCCGCTCGTTTTTCGAGACGCGCGCGGTATTCCAACTCATATAACTGTGATTTCAGCAATTGCAGCGCTTTCTCCTTGTTTCCAAGTTGTGAACGCGATTCCGAGTTTTCAATAATAATTCCCGAAGGCTCGTGACGCAAACGCACTGCCGTTTCGACTTTATTTACGTTTTGTCCTCCTTTTCCTCCAGAGCGGAAGGTTTCAAAAGTAATATCGGCTGGATTCAC
>JBNKGN010000260.1:0-5254 GCA_050289845.1 Crocinitomicaceae bacterium
CCTACTTCAAGGATTTTCTTCGGCGTTTCATAAAAGTTTCATAGCCCAAACGATTGTACAATTTCTCCGCTTGAACATTGGCGTCCCAATGGTGAATTTCCAGGAAATCGCAATTATTTTCGACCGCGAATTCTTCCACAAAGTTCATCAATTGCGTCCCTATTTTATTCCCTCGAAAAGTTTCAAGCACACAAATTTGATCCACGTACAAGGTCTTTTGTGCATAACTGAACGCTCTTTCTTCCTTGACAATGGGCCAGCAAACGACATAGCCCACAGGTTCCGCCTCTAATTCAGCGATGTACACAGAGACATCCTCGCGTGCCATTAATTCACTTACTTCCGTATAAATTGCATCAAACTCCCACGCTTTAAACGTTTCGGGATACATCTCGTGGTGTAATTGTTGAATTTCTTCATTCAACTGCGTAATCAATCGAGCATCTGTAGTAGGGATTATCGTTATGGCTTTCATAAAGCGAAGATAGCTGAATTCGAAGAAATTTAAAGCACAAAAAAAAGGCGCACTTTCGCACGCCTTCTAATTCGTTTTTACTCGTTAATCATTCGACCCCATCAATCGGAGCAACGACATAAATAAGTTGATGAACAAAATGTACAGGATTAAACCTCCCACCAACGCAAGTTTATCACGCTCGATTCCATCAAGCATTTGATCTTGCGCCGTATTCTTTAATTGTTGCATGTAGTATGCTGTTAATCCCGTAAATACAAACACTCCAACAATTGAAATAACGTATCCCAAAGTTTCACTACCAATCCACCAGTTCGCAAATCCTGCGATGAAAATCCCGATGAACAACATGTACATCAAACTCCCAAATTTGGTTAAATCTGTGTTCGTTGTATACCCGAGAACAGCCATTGTTCCGAAAGCTCCAGCGGTAACGAAAAACGTGATTGCAATAGATTGTCCTGAATAAGCCAAGAGAATCACACTCAAGCCTAATCCCATAAGAACCGCGTAAGCTAAAAATGAGATCATCAAAACGGGAAGCGACAACTTTCGATATCCCAGTTGGATCAATAATCCTAATCCCAATGGTGCAAACATTGCAATATAATAAGTCGGCTTATAGCTAATGGTATTGGTAACCAAATCATAATCAGCCAGGTAGGTAAAGAAAAATTCGGTTGTACCAGCATAATATGCTACAATCCCCGAAATGGCTAACGCGGCAAACATGTATCCGTAAACGCGTTTGAAAAAATCACGGGTGATTTCTTTGGAATACTCCCCGTTGGTGCTAAAAAAGTTGTCTAAAGTGCTCATTTGTTTAATGTAATTTTGCTTGTACTAAATTGATAAATTCTTTCCGTGTTGAATCGTTTTTAAGGAAAAGTCCCGTAAAGGCGCTGGATGTCGTTACTGAATTTTGTTTTTGCACGCCACGCATCTGCATACACATGTGCGAAGCTTCAATAACTACAGCCACTCCTTTTGGATCAAGCGTTCTTTGAATACAATCGCGAATTTCGATAGTCAATCGCTCTTGCACCTGCAAACGTCTTGAATACGCGTCTACCACCCTTGGGATTTTACTCAATCCAACAATTTTTCCGTTGGGAACGTAGGCAACGTGTGCTTTTCCAAAAAATGGCAACATGTGATGTTCACAGAGCGAATACACTTCGATGTCTTTTACGATCACCATTTCAGAATATTCTTCGTGAAAAATCGCCTGTTGCACGATTTCATCTGGATTTAAATCATAGCCATGCGTCAAAAATTGCATCGCCTTCGCCACGCGCTCAGGTGTTTTCAATAAACCTTCGCGAGAGGTATCTTCTCCCAATTCCTCCAACACTTTTTGATAGTGCGTTGAAAGAACTGCGGTTGTTTGGTCGTTGTATATTTTATCTGTCATCTGACTACAAATATAAAGGTAAGAAGCATGCGCTTTTGTTGGTGTTAAAAAAAGTAAAATCTTCTTTTAATAAGGCGCTGCTCCTCCGTAGTATTCCACGAAATTATTTTCAGTTTCCACTAATTTGATCTTCGCCAATTCTCCTCCCGCTTTTGCTATCGGTTCCTTGATGATTTCCCAAATCTCGATCGCCATATTTTCTGTCGACGGCAATATCCCCGCTAAAAAGGGAACATCCAAATTGAGATTCTTGTGATCCAAAGGCTCTACGACAAATTCCTTAATGATAATACTCAAATCTTTCAGGTTGATGACAAATCCTGTATTCGGATCTGGCAATCCTTTGACCGTTACCCAAATGGAAAAATTGTGTCCGTGCCAATTGGCATTGCTGCATTTCCCAAAAACTTCCTCGTTTTTCTCTTCGGACCACTTCTCGTTATAGAGTTTGTGTGCAGCATTGAAGGTTTCCCTACGTGTGATGTAAACTGTTTTCAACTTCAATGTATTTTTAAAATGCAAATATAGTGGGAATCTTGATGTTTTAAACGATTAGACAGCGAAGGTGGTCACAGATTTTCCATAGTTTTGTCTGAATTTCAATCCAACCGAATGACGCATAGCAACCTAAATCCTTCCGAAATCATCGACCAACTGCAACTTCTGCCACATCCTGAAGGAGGCTTTTTCCGTGAAATGTACCGTAGTACGGAATCTATTAAAAATGGACATCTAGCGGGAAATTATGACGGCGATCGCAATTATTCAACGGCCATTTATTTCCTTTTGACAGCGGAAATGTTTTCTGCATTTCACCGAATCGAGCAAGACGAATTGTGGTTCTTTCATCAAGGAGCACCGATTGAATTGCATACAATTTCTCCAGAAGGGATGCACGACGTTTTTATCATCGGGAATGATCTCGCAGCAGGGCAACACCCGCAGCTTACCGTACCCGCAAAATACTGGTTTGCTGCAAAAGTGATTGACGGTGGCACGGGATCTTTGGTTAGCTGTACGGTTGCTCCTGGGTTCGACTTCCGAGATTTTGAACTACCTTCGCGCCAGAAATTAACTGCACTTTTCCCACAGCACGCGCAAATTATCGAAGCATTTACGCGGATTGACTAGCACTTAGAACTTATGGAAGAACGTCTCGACAAACTATTGATCCAACGCGAATTGGTGACCACGCGCACTCGTGCGGAACAAATTATCCGTGAAGTCGGAGTGAAAGTCGACGGCAAACTCGTGACCAAAACGGGCAAAAAATTCCCTGTCGATTGTGTGATCGAAATGATTGAAGAAGAAAATCCATGGGTTTCAAGAGGTGCATACAAACTCGTCGAAGCAATCAAAGTGTGGCATCCAGAAATTGCGGGCAAAACATTTATGGACATCGGAGCATCTACAGGTGGTTTTACGCAAGTTTTAATTGAAAATGGCGCATCTAAAGTCTTTTGCGTGGACGTGGGAACCAAACAACTACACCCAAAAATTGCCGAAGACGCGCGTACAATCAATCTGGAAAAAGTGCATGTTCGCGAGTTAACCCCACGATTGATCACAGAAGATTGTGATGGCTGCGTAATTGATGTTTCCTTTATCTCTTTGCAGAAAATTTTCCCGTTTATCCATTCCTTTTTGAAGGAAAATGCATTTGTCGTTGCGTTGGTCAAACCGCAATTTGAGGTCGGAAAGAAAAACATTGGAAAAGGTGGAATTGTTAAGGACACGAAGTTGTTTCCAGAATTAATGGAAACAATTAAAACTGCGGCGTTAGCGAATAATTTGGCGTATGTTGCTCATATTGACTCGCCCATTCTTGGGGGGGATGGCAACCGAGAATTCTTGATGTATTTAAAAAAGATCTGAATCATCAAAAGATGAATAATAGGTTCTGCATTGCAACTTGTCGGTTCGTCCATCGCAAGATAAGTCGCCAAAACAAATGAAAATCGCAGGTTCCTTTTTCAAAATTCAATTTTCCTTTTTTTTAATCGATTCCCCCACGTATTTTTCTAGTTTAGAACTGTTCCAAATAAAGGGTTTTCGTACCTTTGTACTATGAATAGTACGGTGACCCAACTCGATATTGACCAAATCCGCAAAGAATTTCCAACGCTTCATCAAGAAGTCTATGGAAAACAATTGGTGTATTTCGATAATGGAGCGACGGCGCAGAAGCCTCAGGTTGTGATCGATGCGATTACAAAGTATTACACTTCTGAAAATGCCAACATCCATCGAGGGGTGCATCATTTGAGTCAAGTCGCTACCGAAAAATACGAGATCGCCCGAACAACGATTCAACAAGCAATTAACGCACCAGGTTCCGAACAAGTGCTTTTTACCAAAGGGACGACAGACAGTATTAACCTTGTCGCCTTCTCTTTTGGAGAAACCTTGCAGGCAAATGATGAAATTATCATCTCTGCAATGGAACACCATTCAAATATTGTTCCCTGGCAAATGCTTTGCGAACGAAAAGGATGCAAATTACGTGTGATCCCCATCGATCAAACAGGAACATTGGACATAGATGTCTTCTCGTCTTTCTTAAACGATCGAACAAAACTGGTGTCGGTTACACACATATCAAATACGCTCGGAACGATTAATCCTATCGCGGAAATTATTGCGAAAGCACATGCTATCGGAGCTAAAGTTTTGATTGACGGTGCGCAAAGCATACAACATACAAAAATTGACGTGCAAGCCCTCGATTGCGATTTCTTTGCCTTTTCGGGACACAAAGTTTTCGGACCGACGGGTGTTGGTGTGCTGTATGGCAAAAAAGAACTGTTAGAAATGATGCCGCCGTATCAAGGTGGAGGGGATATGATCGCCAAAGTCACTTTCGAAAAAACAACGTACAACGAATTGCCGCACAAATTTGAGGCAGGGACTCCAAACATTTCGGGTGGAATTGCACTTGGAACAGCGTTTGAATATTTGAATGCACTGGATATGCAAGCGGTTCAATTGCACGAACAAGAGCTTTTGACCTATGCCACAGAAAAACTGAACGAAATAGAACAAGTGCGCATTATCGGAACGGCGGCACAAAAAACGAGCGTTGTTTCCTTTGTTGTGGAAGGCACACACCCCTTCGATATTGGGACATTGTTAGACAAACAAGGAATTGCGGTTCGTACGGGACATCATTGTACACAACCGTTGATGGACTTTTTTGAAATCCCTGGAACCGTTCGAGCTTCGTTCGCTTTTTACAACACGAAAGAGGAAATCGACCTTTTTATTCATGCGCTAAAGCGAAGTATTGGGATGCTTTTGTAAGAAAACAGGGGATCTAACTTCAAATCGAAATTTTCAATTGGAAAAAATGACATTAGCAGAAAAAC
>JBNKGN010000261.1:0-5234 GCA_050289845.1 Crocinitomicaceae bacterium
GTATACAAAGTGTGATAACTAATGATGATCTATTCTAAGAATTTGTTGGTGTTATCTTCTATTTTGAAAATCTACTTTTAGAGTTGACCACAATCCCCACGCACCTCGCAAAACAGGCTTCGGGACCAGATCGGATACGCGTGCTGAAATTTGGAACTGTCTAAAGCCTGAGCTTGTCGAGGGCAAGTTTTTCAAATTTCGCTAAGCACTCCGTTATTTGGTGCAGTTTTTTTGCAGTGCTAGACTTTTTTGGCTTCGTTTTTTGGGCAATGCAAAAAACGAAGGAGACAAGAAGATTTGCACCATCCATAAAAAAAAGGCACCCTTTCAGATGCCTTTCCTAAGTACAGTTGCAGTTGCTTTATTCACTACAAGCTGAGTCGCCCGAGTAAGGCGTCCCAACATCTTTATGGCTCAGCATTCGACGAAACGAAAACAAGCCTTAGGTATATTAATAAGATAAAATGGGGACACCGAAGTATCCCCAAAAAAGATTTACTTAACAACGAATTGCATCGCGTTTTGAAGTCCAGCGCCTTGTACGTTCAAAAAGTACATTCCAGAAGACAAAGAATCCGTTCCCAAAACAACCAGGTTCGCACCTGAATTTGCTTCAACCACTTGCGTCATCACCACTTTTCCTGTTACATCCGCTACTTCGAAAGTCAACGTTTGTGCAACAGCAGCGTCGAAACGAACTGAAACATCCCCTTCTGTAGGGTTTGGATACAAGGTCAAATGACCTAATTCCGTTTGATCTTCCAATCCGACAACGATAACGTCTGAAGGCGATCCCGCGTAAATATTGATATCATCGATGTAAAGGTTGTTCCCTCCTCCACTTTCAAATTCAAATTTGTAACGGAAATTGTCTACCCAGTAGTTCGATGTTACATTGGTCATGTGAACAGTTACCCAATCAGCAGCCGATGAAGGCGCCCATGAAGTTGTGGAAACATCGCTTCCCAACAAATCACCAAACAATGTTTTACGTGGCGCCCATGACTCTCCACAATCTCCAGACACATATACCTTCAAAGTCTCCGAGTTCGAAGAGCTACGCTTACGATATGCATAACGGAAGCTTAAAGTCATGTTGGTTGTTGATGTAATTCCCGACAAATCGACTGGTGCCGAAATAAGTTCGTCAAAATTACCTGCTGACTGACCAAAGTTTGGAAGTTTTGCTGAATTCGACCCCGTGTGTCCCGCACTTGTTGTCAACTCAAATTCTGCATTGTTCCCATAGTCAATGATCTCCCATTCTTCTATGTTCGACAAAGTTGAATACGGTTCAAACCCTTCTACAACTGGGATCGAAGATGGATTTGGAAGTACACGAATATAGCTCGTTTTCGTTTCCGTATCGTTGTTCGTTCCGTCCGTTGCAAGCAAAACGACCTCGTAAATCCCTGGTGTGTTGTATACAATAGCAGGATCTTGCGATGTGGAATTCCCTGGTGTCCCTCCATTAAAGGTCCATGTCCAACCATTTACTTCGTTGTAGGAATTATCACTGAATTGAACTGTTTCTCCTGCACAGATCGTCGTTTTATCTGCAGAGAAGTCTGCCTTACAGAGGTAGGTATTTCCATTCGCCCCAGTCGCATTTAAATTGCTGATTGTTTTAACGTTGTTGCGACCACCTACAGAAGAGTTCAACGCCGCTCGCATACGTGAGACTTGTCCCGGTGTAAACATTTTTGAACAGTAGGAGTACTCCAAATAGTTTTCTGTATTATCGCTCTTATCAAATCCCCAGTAGTTATTATCACCTGTACATGTGTTGGCATTCAGGTTACAAGAAGTCAACCCTTTACACTCTGGTGTATCGTTAACGGCATCATCATCATTACAGTTGTTTGCCTGCCCTGGATTGTTCGATGACCCCCAAAGGTGATCCAGGTTCAACCAGTGACCTACTTCGTGTGTCAAAGCACGGCTTGTTCCTTCACTTGATGTTCCAATAGAACCGAGGTAATTGTGAAGAATCCAGATACCATTATCCATTCCTGTTCCAATCCAGTTCGAAGGTGTGTAGGTATATCCAGCCGCACCACCGATATCCGCACAGATGTATACGTTCAAGTATTTGTTACCAGCCCATTCGCCTTGATAAACGTCATTATTATTACGAATTGTATTCATTTGTTGCGTTCCATTCCCACTGCTTGTTTGTGAGCTTACCGTATGCGTAATTCCCGTAAAACACGTTCCATCCGGAGCTTTGGTTGCCAAGACAAACTGAATGTGTGCTGTATCTGGATACGATGTTGTAGAAGGATTCAATGCTTTGTTGAACGAACTGTCGACATTGTTCACATCACTATTCAACATCATGTAATCACGGTTGAGGATATTGAAAGCATCCAAAATTTGATCGTCGGAAATAAACTCATTTCCATTGTTGTGAAGCAAGTGAAATACGATAGGAATATAATAGATTTCTGTTGATTCGGATTGTGGCATTAGTGCTTCTTGCTGACGAATTGCTTCATCTTCCTGAAGCGATTGTACGAATGCCGGATTGTTCATCAAGGCATTTTTAAGCGTGTGTTGGTGACAATATTCAACGGTTTCACCCGGCCGCGCATTTTGCGGATCAAATGAATTGCCTGCTTGTTGTGCATTGGACACCATAGCAAGACCAACAAATGCCAATACGGAGAGTATGGATCTTTTCATGTATAACAGTTTTAGAATCGTTTCGTTTTAGAACGCTCAAGATACGCACTCCTTAATGCATTTGCAAATTTTTTGATCAAAGTGTCGTATTCCAATGATGAACGGTATTCATCACTTACTCAGCTGCTAGACATTTCGTAAATCGTAGAACACTTCGCCTGAGTATGGCTTTTCGAGAAGCGATAGTAATTTGTGTGCCGCAACCTGGCTCGAATAAAGTGTTCCCTCTTCCTTCATGCGAATAAAATCGGCAACGGCAGAAAATGTTTCACTTGATACACTCCGGATTTGCGCTTGCATCCCCGTATCAATCACCCCTGGTGCAACCGCATAAGCACGGATATTTTGATCCAGTTCCTGGCCTTCCAAATACCAGTTTTCCGTGAGGCGGTTTAATGCTGCCTTGGAAGCACAATACGACGCCCAAGAAGGAATGGAACGATGGGCTGCCCCTGAGCTGATGTTGACCAGAGTAAACGGAATTTCCGCGTCAAGTGCTGCTTGTACTTTTCTTGTAAGTGCCATAGGAGCAAAGACATTGACCTGCATCACTTCTTCCAAATCGGAAGTTGCATTTTCGGAGATCCGACCGATTTTTCCTAAAATACCTGCGTTATTGATCAGCGTTACAGCCGAAGCACCTTCGAGATCGAACGACAACGACGCGACCGCTTTTGGATCCGCTAAATCACAGGTATGAAACTGAATTGCCTCACCGAAAGGATTCGATCGTCCAACCCCAATCACTCTGGCATTAGACGTGCACAACTCCGATACGATCGCATGCCCCAATCCACGTGAAATTCCCGTCACAATGTAGATCATTCTTGCTCTAATTCTTCTTCAACATCTTCTTCGTCCATCTCATCGTCATCCATAAACTGGTTCATATTGATGTCGTAATACTCCGTGTGCAATTCACGTCCCATTTTGTAATTGATCACCAAAATATCAAGGAAGTTTTCACGGAATCGAATTTCCTCTTCGATATCAGGCATGTTCGGATTCAAACAGATATCCCCCAAATACTTTGTTTTGGAAAGATCACCAGACAACCATCTTCCATGGCGTTTTCCCTGAATGTACTCCCCATATTTGTTCAATTTCCCTGCGGGATCGTAATAGCGCCATGTTCCGTGAGGCAATCCGTCTTTCATCGTTCCGTAACTCTGCAAAGTTCCGTTATCGTAATAATTCATCACTTCACCATTGGTGCGATTCAGGCTGTCTTCTGCTTCCCAAATAGTGTAAAATTGACGCACTTCGTAATGGTCCTTGTGCGAACAATCAAAGCGTTCCGACTTCTCAATGATAAATGCTCGGAATTGTGGAGTTCCTTCAGCATCTAGCTCAGTATAAATTCCTTTGGAATTGAACTTAATCGAATCGTTAATCACCAAAAGCGAATCAAAATAATTCACCTCATACAACGGTTCTCCGTCGTAGCTAAAAAACTCCCAATGCCCCGATTTCTTTCCTTCTACAACGCTTCCAACACGAGCGATGGTATCGTTTGGATAATATTTGGTCATGTGGTAATCTACTCCCTCCTTGTTAACGATCGATTGGCGTCCATAATAGGGCTGATATTCCCACCCGTTAGACAATCCCACCTCCACCAAAAGGGCTTCCAGCGATTCGGATTCGGTGATATCCATTGGGACAAAATAGATGGAATCTTCCCAATCAAATTTGTAGCGAACGCTCAATTCATTTTCTTCCCAAAGTTTCTCTTCAATCGGGAAGGAATATTGGAATTTTACGTAATGGTACAAGGTTCCGAGTGAATCGAATGCTTGATAATCGTCGATAGGTTCTCCCTGTAAGAAAAATCCACGTTTCGAGATTTTACCATTCGTGTGATAAGATTTGGATTCGCCTTGCAATGCCCCATTTTGAAAGTTCAAATCGTACAACAGAATCGAATCCTTTCCAGGCAGCGTTAAATAGGTGCGACTATATCCATCAGGAGACCCGTATTTGTATTCGGAAATACTTACCGCCAGGTGATTTCGCTCGATACTCACCCCTTCTTTGTATCCTTCTTTGTAGTGACTTTCTTCAGTAACGCGTCCTAGCCAATCATAGCCATAGACAACACCGTCCAACTCACCATTCACGTATTCAGCGGCACTGGAAAGGTAATACGTACGTTTCTCGGGAAGTGTGTCCATGTCCATATCCATATCGTAAAACATTTCCTCGTCTCTCGCATCCTGATAACGGTAGGTATACACAATTCCATTCAATTCGCCATTTTCGAAGGTTCCTTTGACCATCACCGTTCCGAATTGATTGTACATCACCCATTCGCCTTGCGGTTTCCCATCGCTAAAATAGCCTTCCACACGTGTTGCATAAGGGCTTTGGTCTGATTTCTTCAATTCGTTACCGTCCCAATCGTATAAGAAACGATAATTGCGATAAGCGCTATAATGACTCCCTAAAAGCGGCAAAAATGTATTGTAGTACAACGATTGATACCCGGCATAACCATCGGCGTCATTGTCCATACTTGCCAAGGTCAATCGGTCCTTAATTTTCCCTTT
>JBNKGN010000262.1:0-5233 GCA_050289845.1 Crocinitomicaceae bacterium
ATCAATCTAATGAAACGATTACCTTTTTCGGCGATTTTGGGCACTCAAAAAATTTCGAGGTAAGCCTCTACTCCATGGATGGATCACTGATCAGCACCACAAAGAGCATTCAACAAAACGGTCAAATTAAAATTCACTTGGAACAACAATTGTCACCTGGCATCTACGCTTATAAACTCGAGGAAAATCTCTTTTTTACCACGGGAAAATTAAGCGTTCAATACTAAAACTATGAGACAGTTACGCATATTTAAGGCAAAAGAACACTACGATCGTCTACCCTATTCTGCAAAAACGATGGAAATTACATTGCCATATTCAAGTGAATCTCTCGAACAAACGAACAATCAATACCCACCTTCGCCTTCCATCTGACTTTTAAACCACTCCGACAACTTTTTACGATCTTCAGAAGACAATTTTGCGTCACCGTGTGTCCATGTATACGAATCCAAAGGCATTTTTCCTTCTTCTGTTTCTTCGGCGCATTCTTCCAGCTTGTGATTCTTACGTTTCTTTTCGTAGGTTCCCCATTCCGAGAAATTTAAGTGCTCTCTTCCTTCTTCTACATGATGTCCTAACCACCAGGAAACTGGCGCAATATTGGAATACCAGGGATACTCGGTTTTATAGGAATGGCAATCGTAACACGCATTTACCAACAACTTTTCCACGTCTTTCGATGGCTTCGTGATTGCAATAAAATCGTGGCGTTTCACAATTTTTGGATGACTTTTATCGATGCGAATAAATTGCATAACAACAAATACCAGCAACAATACCAATACTATTCGCTTGAGTGTTTTTCTCTTTTTCATGGGATACGATTAGACTACCAAGGTACGAAAAAAATTGACCTGAAATCAATCCAATTGCTTACTTTTAAACTATGAATAGACGGTCGATTAACGCGGTATTTCTCCTGGGGATTGTTTCGGTGATCAGCATCCTGTTGATCCAATATGTTTGGATTCGAAGCACGGAAGAACTCGTTGAGAAAAACATCGAAATTCAGGAATCACAGCAAGCCATTCAGCAAAAGGAAGACAGTTTGAATTTGGTGCATTTTACCGAACAAACGCACATTGCACTTCGAAACGTGTTGCAATCCCTCTCCACCATGAACAAGGACAGTTCGGATCTATACGGTGCAGTCAATCAAATTCGTTCCAATTATTTCTACGTTGACATCAATGAAGAGTTGAATCCATACCATCTGGAAACCTTGTTGAAAAGGGAGTTTTACGATCAAAACATTCATCAGAATTTTCAATATGGAATTTATGACTGCTTCACGGATTCGATCGTATTCGGGAATCTCATCCACTATTCGGAAGACGCTCAATACGAAACCGATTCCACACGTCGCATCACTTTTCCCGACATGAAATGGAAAAAAGACGGTCATTATTTCACCGTGTATTTCCCGAATGTTGCCTCCGATGGCGTCACTGAAAAAATTCCTGAACACCGAAAATCATCGCCCTATCTCTATTTGTTTTTCATTGTCGTTTTGGTTTTGATCTTCTTTAGTTATACGGGATCTGTAATCATCAAGCAAAAACGGTTGTCGGAAGTAAAAACCGATTTCATCAACAACATGACCCACGAATTGAAAACACCTATTTCTTCGATTGGGCTATCTGCAGAAATGATTATGCGCCCCGAAACCCTCAAAGAACCCGAGAAAATCCAACGGTATGCAGGACTGATTTACAAGGAAAACAAACGCCTCGAAAACCAGGTCGAACGTGTGCTAAAGATTGCCAAATTGGACAAAAGCGAAATTGAATTATCGAAGGAGCCTTTTGATTTGGAAGAATTTTTAATCGAACTCAAAGACAATTTCGAATTCAATCAGGAAGAACGCCCCATTTCGATCACGCTCGACTTGAAAATTGAGAACCTACGAATTGATGTAGATCCAGTACATATCTCCAACGTGTTTTTCAATCTTGTCGACAACGCAATTAAATACTGCAAAAAATCACCCGAAGTACTCATTTCTGCGCGGCGCGATAAAAGACATGTAATTGTAGAGGTCGCTGACAACGGGATTGGCATCAAACGAGAGAACCTTAAAATGATTTTCGATAAATTTTACCGTGTACCCACAGGAAATCTGCACGACGTAAAGGGATTTGGATTGGGACTGTATTACGTTAAAACAATCATTGAAAAACACGAAGGCACTATTCTCGTTAAAAGTACCCCAGAAGCAGGCACTACTTTCACTGTAAAATTACCGATTGATTAGTCCTTTTTCCGTCGTTTCTTGACTTTCTGCAGACTTGTCACGGGTTGAGGAAACATCCCGTCGCGTGAGAGTTTCTTCCCGCTTTTATACACCATGATACGCTCATTGGCCAATTGCCCGTCTATTTTCACGTCGAGAAGATAATAACTCTTCGCTTCGAACATCACCTGATAGGTACCAAAAAGCTCGTTGGCGCCAATGATCACCTCTACCTGGTTTTCACCGATAACAATGGCAATAGGTGTTTCATTCACAAAAAGCAACTCACTACCAGACTGGAAGCGGTATTCTGGGATGGTACCTTCATAATACCCCTGGTATTTTCTCTTGAGATCCACTTCCTTTTGGGACAATGCTACTCCGACAAAACAAAAACTCAGAAGAATGAGAAAACCTTTCATAAGGGTGAAGTTACAAAATTCTGGAAAATGGACTTTTCAACATTCGTACCACTTACCAACATTCCCTTCCGATTCTCTTTCAAAAAACTTAAATTCGACCTTGCAAATTCAACGCAATATTCAATGAAACAATATCACGATCTTCTCAAGCACATTTTAGACAATGGCACCAAGAAAGAGGACAGAACAGGAACAGGTACGATTTCTGTTTTTGGACACCAAATGCGTTTCGATCTCTCGGAAGGTTTTCCTTGTGTGACGACAAAAAAATTGCATCTGCGCTCCATCATTCACGAATTGCTTTGGTTTTTGCAAGGAGACACGAATATCAAGTATCTCAAGGACAACAACGTGCGTATCTGGGACGAATGGGCTGATGAAAACGGGAATTTAGGTCCGGTCTATGGCTACCAATGGCGCTCCTGGCCCGATGGTCACGGAGGCACGATTGATCAAATCACGAAATTGGTGGAATCACTCAAGAACAATCCCGATTCGCGACGTCATATTGTTTCCGCTTGGAATGTTGCCGATGTCGATAATATGGCCCTTCCACCTTGTCACACTTTATTCCAGTTCTACGTTGCCAATGGAAAATTAAGCTGTCAATTGTATCAAAGAAGTGCGGACACCTTTCTTGGGGTACCGTTCAATATTGCTTCGTACGCGCTCCTCACAATGATGCTCGCACAAGTATGTGGCTATGAAGTCGGAGATTTTGTGCATACTTTTGGAGATGCGCACATTTACAGTAACCATCTTGAACAAGTAGAGTTACAATTAAGCCGGGAGTGCAGACCATTGCCAACGATGAAAATCAACCCGGAAGTAAAAAACATCTTTGATTTTACCTATGAAGATTTCGAACTTATCAATTATGACCCGCATCCACATATTAAAGGTGCAGTGGCTGTGTAGCATTCTCCTTCTCGTTGCGTTTTCAAGCGCGTTCGCTCAAGAGCAGGCATCCATGGTGTTTGTTGGAGATGTGATGCAACACGACGGACAAATTCAAGCCGCCTACAACGCCAGCAATAAATCCTACGAATACGAAGACGGCTTCAAATTCGTGAAACCGCTTATTAACGAATACGATTTGCGCATCGCCAATTTGGAAGTTACACTTGCTGGACAGCCCTACAAAGGATATCCGCAATTTTCCGCCCCAGACGAACTGGCCGCAACGTTGGTTGCTACAGGTTTCAACGTGATCCTAACATCAAACAATCACTCAGCGGACCGCGGTGAAAAAGGCATTATTCGCACCTTAGACCAACTCGATGCACTTGGAGTGAAACACACAGGAACTTTCCGTAATCAAGAAGAACGTGACGCGAATTACCCCTTAATGATTACACAAAACGAAATCAAAATCGCGCTACTGAATTACACCTACGGAACGAACGGCATCGAAGTGAAAGGCCCCGTAATTGTAAACTATATCGATAGTAATGTGATTCGAGCGGATGTCGAAAAAGCCAAAGCACTGGGAGCAGAATACATCGTATGCAATATGCACTGGGGAACCGAGTATAAACCTTTGCCGAACGCATACCAAAAAACATACGAGCAATTTTGCTACCGCATTGGAGTTGACATGGTTATTGGTGGGCATCCTCACGTGGTACAACCAATCGAAAAAAAGGACATTAAAGGCAAAGAGAAACTCACCGTTTGGTCACTCGGAAATTTTGTTTCCAACATGCAAGTACGCTATACCCGAGGAGGCGTTATGGTAGGCACGACCATTGAAAAAAAGGATGAAAAAATCACCATCAAGAAAGTACAACATCATTTGGTGTATGTACTCGTAAAAGATGAAGGCGCCGTAACGCAATACTACATTCTCCCGGAGTTTGATTACAACGCTTATCGCGAAGGGTTTCTCACAAATGTCGACAAACAACGCATGGAACAGTTTTTTAGTGATGCCCGAGAATTGTACGCTGCACACAATGTTGGATCGACAGAACATTTGGTCACTGCAGATTCGAAAATCGGGAAACTCTATAAAAAACTGCTCACACAGTATTACTCCGTACAAGTAGCACAGAATCAAGACGACCTATTGCTAAAGAAAAATTTTGGAACGTATGTACACGAGCACGTGGATAAAAATGGCAATAGCTGGATCTTGTCGGGTGTTTGTGAAAGTGAATCCGAAGCCAAAACCAATCTTCGTTTTGTCAAAGATTGCGGCTTTTCAGAAGCAAAAGTCGTTTTAGTTACTCCAGAAAAAATCACGCCCGTAGGATTATGAAAGTAGGACTAATAGTAGCAATGGACGCAGAAAGAGGCATCGGAAAAAACAACGATTTGATGTGGCACCTGCCCAATGACATGAAATTTTTCAAGGATACCACGCAAAATCACGTTGTCGTTATGGGGCGTAAAAACTACGATTCGATACCTGAAAAATACCGCCCACTGCCAAACCGAGAAAACGTCATTTTGACCCGAAACACAGACTTCGAAGCACCAAACTGCACTGTTTTTCACTCGTTAGAAGCATGTTTGGAACATTATCGTAACGAGACAGAGCGCACCATATTCATTATAGGCGGCGGTGAAATAT
>JBNKGN010000263.1:0-5220 GCA_050289845.1 Crocinitomicaceae bacterium
GGTCCACCAACAACACAATCGCAACGTACAGAACGTAAAAAATTACAAGCGCAAATTATCTATTTACAAGGGGAATACGAGAATTACATTAAAAAAATAAAAGAACTTGAAGTAGAAAAACAAGTGGCAATTGATTTGCGTGCGACATACGAATTGCGCCTCGACGAATTCAAACGCATGATGGGATATAACTGGGCGACTTACACGCTGGAAGATGGTTTGTACACCTTCGAGGATTCCAGCACCTTCGATTTTTACACGCAGGAATTCCAATTCCAACCAAAAACCGAAAAAGAAGCCTTCGAAGTGCGTTTAATTGCGATCCCAGAATCGTGTATGTCTCAATCGGCGGATGAAGTAATGCTGCACATTAACGTAATGGATGCGAAACCAGATTACAACGCCCGCATCAATATTGGTTTGGAAGATTTGTTCGCTTCCGATCAATGGGATTTGCCGCAACCACTGTTCTCGGAAAAAGACTCAGTTGCTGTTCGTGTATTCTTTGAAGGGTTGCTCGACAAAAAAACATCCTTTGATATCATTGCCCGTGGACAAGGAGTCGGCAAATGGAACGGTGCTCAAACGGTCAAAGATTACAACGCTGTGGAATTGGATCGCTATCCAGGAAATGCCGCACTAACAAAAATGGATTCTGTTTTTCTTCGTTTGCGAAAATCAGAAGTATTGATTCATATCGACCGCGGTATTACGATGGAGGTAAATTCTTTTACGGACCCCGTAAAATCCAGTATCACTATTTCTGATGCGACAATCAGCAGTGCGATGGTAAAATACAAACTATCGAAAAACGATGTGCTATCCGCGTATCGAACGGCTGCGATTATGAATGCTTTGAAAAAAGAAATTAGTCAATTGGCGGGAATGTATATGTCTCGGGAAGAAGCAACCGTGATCATCGATCGTTTCAACAAGGAATGGAACAAGGCACGGATCAATGTCGGAACAACATCCTTCAAACTAGCAACCTTTCTTTAAACTTCCTTATTAGCGTCAAAAAATGCTTCGTCGAAATTGACCAAATAGGCTTTGTCCGTTGTACGCGTAAGTGCTGTGTACAACCAACGGTAATAATCGGGACCTAAAATATCCTCGTTCAAATATCCTTGATCGATAAAGACATTTTTCCATTGTCCCCCCTGAGATTTATGGCAAGTCACCGCATACGCATATTTTACTTGTAACGCATTGAAATAAGGATCCTTTAGAATGGCTTCATAACGGTCTTTCTTTACTTTAATATGTGTGTAGTCAGTCTCCACGGCAAAAAACAATTCTTTCATGCGATCACGCGGCAAATTAGGACCTTCCGTAAGCAGTGTTTCTGCGTGAATAATGAGCTCCACATCGCCTTCCAAGTCATAATCCACAAAATTGGCCATGATGTGTACAAAGCGAAACCCATAGAGGTCGACATGTTTTAAAATCCGCCGAATCCGCAGCATTTCACCATTAGCGATAAATCCCATTTTCGAATCCTCCCCCATCCAGTAATAATTGTTTTTAACTACCATCAGGCAATCACCACCGCACAATTCCTCCTCAAACCATAAGATACGTCCACGCACTTGCAAATTGTAATTGTTTGCCCGTTTGTTAGAGCGGGTAATAATAATCGTGTCCTCCACTCCATCCGCATGAAAAGCCGAATCGAGTGCATCCTGTAACTCCGCGCCATTCAACCGAATCAAATCACCTCCGGGAATCAAATCAAACTTCGGATAATCGATCCATTCTGTATTTCGAAGAAGCGTCGCATTGCGCAAAACTTCCGAATCCTCTGCCTGGCGTAATACCTCCGTTAAACGATGTCCAAAAATCTTCAATTCGGGAAAATGGTGTTGGATGTATTTCGGACTCAACGCAGGCGAATGCTCACTTCCAACAGGTGGTAATTGTCCCTCATCTCCCAAAAGAATCAATTTGCATCCTTCTCCGGAGTACACATATTCAAAAAGATCCTCGAGTAAGTTCCGCGCATTTATTGAACCGTCACTTTGCATTGTATAATCGCCAATCATCGAGGCTTCATCAACAATAAACACCGTATGTTTCGAAAGATTGGGTTGTAAGC
The DNA here is from genome assembly GCA_050289845.1 of Crocinitomicaceae bacterium. Lineage (GTDB taxonomy): Bacteria > Bacteroidota > Bacteroidia > Flavobacteriales_D > Crocinitomicaceae > UBA4466. Next base: position 2,096 of record JBNKGN010000263.1, read on the forward strand.
TAATCGGCGAACCAAAATCCGTCTTCGATTTTCGACGGTAAATCAATTTGTGAATTGTAAAGGCATCGGCTTTCGATTTATTCCCGAATACTTTCGCGGCTCTACCCGTTGGCGCTAACAAACGTACCGAAACTTTCAATTCCTTTAAGGCCTGAACAAAAGCTCCTAAAACAGACGTCTTTCCTGTTCCCGCAAAACCTGTGAGTATAAAAACACTTTTGCGATCTCTGTAACGCACAAAATCCTCCAATTTCTCAAAAAGCACCTTTTGGTGAGCAGTTGGCGGCCAACCAAATTTATCATAGAGCAATATTTGAAAAGGGGAATCTGTCATGTGAAAGTTATACTGGCTAAAGGTATTAAGATTTGAAAAAGTTATCATTGATTGAACGGTTAAAAAAATCTATTGACTGGAGCACCATAGAATTCAAAAAATTGTAGTTTTGTTAGCATTAAAGAGAAATTTTAATTTACACTATGGACAATATTGGGCTATTAATAAGAAAGTACTCGGTTCCAGTTTTATTTACGGTAATCGGACTTGGGGTTCTTATCTATGGAATTTCGAATAATCAAAACGGGACTTTCCTGTTTTCTGCAGGGATGATTTTAGCTGCGGGAATTCTAAGTGGACTTTTCAGCCTTGGAAAATTACGTCCAATCGTTATTATGGGGATTGGAGGTGTTTTTGGGATCGTTGCTGTGATTTTAATTTATCTCTCTTACGATGGTGTGTCTCAAACCTTGAAATATCAGGAAGACCGAGGGCTTTGTTTGGAAATGGCGAAACAAAACCTTTCAGACATTCGTTTCCTTCAAAAAGTTCACAAAGAACAAACGGGGAAATACATAGACAATTGGGAAGATTTAATTGATTTCGCTAACAACGGAACCATGCCAGAGTTGGTCTCTCGTGGATCCGTACCAAGTGATAAGATCACTCCAGAAGAGCGCGATTACCTGTATAATGATAATCGTCCGATCGATAAAAACATGACGGAAGAAGAAGCGATTAAACTATCCAAATGGAAAGAAGGTCCACGTTACCAACAATTGTTCTCTGGATTTGTGCGTGACACCAATCAAGTAAGCATTTATGAAACGAAATTCCGCAATGCTGCCTACGTAGATAGCCGCGTGAAAAATGACCTACCGAAATTCTCCGCAAAAGATCTTCCTTACATTCCGTTTACAAACATGAAGGAAAAATGGGATATGAAAGTAGTTGACAGTGTTAACATCAACGATGTTATCGATCAAGCTATCTACGTTGGAGGAGCGATTCCTTTCGCTGAAAACGATGGTTCTAAAAAAATGATCGAAATTAATTTCGGAAGCACTACTTCACACGACACAGAGGGTAGCTGGGAGAAAGATTAATCACATGAGTCAGCACCATCTCGGTATAACAATTTCCGAGTCCCACGTTGAATTCGCTATTTTGAGCGGAGCCACCGTTATTCGACATTTTAGCAGTGAATACACGGGGATTTCTGATAACGATCGTAAAGATGCTGTACGTGCTATTCTAGACGCCGAACCTGCACTGAAAGGAGATTTCAACAATGTGACCTTAGCGTGGTGCCACCCGCAATCTACTTTAGTTCCTGCTTCGATTTTTTCGGAATCCACACCACAAGATATTTTTAAGCTTTGTTTTGGCAATGCCGCTTCTGAAGGTACGATTGATCATAATCGGATGTTTGAATTAAGTGTGGTAAACGTTTATGCCATTCCTGATTGGGTCAAATCTTTGTTCGTTATTCGATTCCCGCGAATCATCGTACAACATGCTGGAACGCATCAAATTCGCGAAAGTATTGGCTCCAACGCCTTTTACACGAAAGCAAGTTTGGTCATCCACGACGATTATTTCCGACTCACAATCGCCAAACACAACAACCTCGAATTTTATTCGTCCTTCTCCTTCCAATCAGCGGAGGATATTATCTACCACTTGAATTTTGTGTTGCAGCAAAAAGAAATGCTCAACGAAAAAGGTACCATTGAAATCTCATCTGCTGCCGGAGGACTTGCTTCCGTTTGTGAAGAGGTTAAAGCGGGGCTGGACAAAATCAAGCACTTGAATCAAATGCAAATTTCCATCCGGGAAGCATTTCTCATCAAATCCCAACTATTGTGCGTATAATCCGTGGGCGTTTCAAAACACGTCGCTATTCAATACCAAAGAAATTTCCTTCCAGACCCACCACCGACTTTGCCAAAGAAGGCTTGTTCAACGTGCTGGAACACCAAATAGATTTCGTGGATTTAAAAATCCTTGACTTGTGCGCTGGTACTGGAAATATTTCCTTCGAATTCCTCTCACGAGAAGCGGGAACTGTAACTGCGGTTGACATCAATTACCACGCATTCAAGCACATCCAAATGTTGGCAAAGCATTTTGAGTGTGAATCCGAAATTGCCGTGATTAAATCGGACATTCTTCGCTATTTGCACCAAACTAGCAGTGTTTTCGATCTTATTTTTGCCGATCCACCGTATGCGTACGAAAAGCACAACGAAATCGCCGATATCGTTTTTGAAAAATCACTTTTGTCCGAGAATGGATTACTCATCATCGAACATAGCAAGCGGACAAGTATGGAAAGTCACCCACATTTTATACTTTCACGGAAATACGGAAATGTGCACTTTAGCTTTTTCCAAAAAAATTGAGTCATGAAAAAAGTTGGATTGTTCCCAGGATCATTTGACCCATTCACTAAAGGACACGAAGGGGTGGTGCGCAAAAGTTTGCCACTTTTTGATGAAGTAGTCATCGGAATCGGTGTTAACAGCACCAAAAATTACATGTTCACTTTGGAACAACGAATAGCCCATATTTCTTCGCTTTTTACTGATGCACCGAAAGTTCGCGTGGAACCCTTCCAAAAGTTAACGGTCGATTTTTGCAAAGACCTGGGCGCTTCCTTTATCATTCGTGGATTGCGGGATTCGAAAGATTTTGAATACGAAAAATCGATTGGACACATGAACAAAGCAATTTCGGGTGTGGAAACTGTATTTTTTCTCACTGATCAAGAATACGGAGCAATTAATTCTTCCATCATTCGAGAGATTTATAAAAATGGTGGTCCTATCGACGCCTTTGTAACCAACAC
>JBNKGN010000264.1:0-5218 GCA_050289845.1 Crocinitomicaceae bacterium
AATTGGTTGCACGAATTCCCACTTGCCAACGTGGACGGGCTTCTGTCTTTTCGATCCCATCGATAGTTACTTTCTTAGCAGTACCAATAAATTTGGTTGCCTTCAAATTCAAACTGTGGAATGGTTGTTCGAATACATCTGGATTCAAACCAATCCCGATAACGGCCAATTTCTTTCCTTGAACGTTGTATGAAATGTTCACCATCAATCCCAAAGAATCATTGTTGTAGTTGAAGAATGCGTTAATTACATAAGGTGCCTGTCCATACATTTGACGGTAGTCACCGATCACTTCTCCATCTCTAGCGTTGTTTTCACGAACCTCTTTCTCCGTAAAAGTCACCCCACCAATTTCCGTTTTCACTTGATTCATATCGATGCGCGATAAGATGTATGCAACGTTTGCTCCAATCATCAATTGTTGGTGTTGTTGGTTTGGTGCGCGGAATCCGATCATTTTACGAATTTCAAACTCTACACCATACACATCTGCCACTCCTGCATTTACGGGTTTAAACTCATTCGGTGCTGCAACGTTTGCAACCACTTCGATTGGATTAATGAAACGTTTGTAGAAGGCACTTGCTGAAACCAACTCCGTACGTCCGAAGAACGTTTCCCAACGCAAATCCGCATTGTGAATTTGTGTCGGAAGCAAATCAATGTTCCCCAAATAACGTCTTCCCTGAATCGGGTCGAAGATTTGTGAAATCGAAATTTCACGGAACGAAGGTCTAGCAACCGTTTGCGTGTAGGCAGCTCTAAAGTTTGTTGTACGTGCATAATGCGCGCTATCTTTCGCTTCCTTTTTCAATTTGTAAACCATATTCACGGAAGGCAAAATGCTAATCGTATCTGCTACTTTTTCGTTGTTGTATCGAATCAACCCGTTATTTGATTTCCCCGTGTAGTGATTCACGTTGCGTTCTGCGCGAACACCATAAGTGATTTGGAAAGCAGAATCAATCGGCAAAGTATGCATCACATACGCAGAAGTGATATTTTGTGTTGCTTCGTAGATATTCGCTGAATCTAATTGTCCAACAGCATAGGTTCCTGCACCTGTTTCTGGCGTCCAAAGATTGTCATCTTCAAAGAACCAATTTGGATCATTCGGAACGATGTTCGAAACACCTGTCAATCGGAAAATGTATTCGTAGACATCAAATGAACGTGCCTTGAACGTATTCAATCCACCAAAAGCAACTGTACTTTTCAATGAGTCCTTTTTCGTTTTATAATCGTAATCGATATCGAAGCGACCACTAACATTGTACTCTGTCAAAGAACGATACAAGCGACGCACTTCTGATCCAACTGCCTCGTCAAAAATATAGATCGGATCACCATTCGCATCCACTTGGTCTGATTCTTCGAAAACCGTTGATCGAATATCTGGATCACTGATACGTGAGTACGTAGGCGCGACATTCCATTTCAATTTCCATTGACTCGCTGTATCCAATTTGTGGAAACCTCCAATGTTTAAGTTGGAAACAGAACGCTGATTGTATTGCAAACCTTCTTTTAACAAAATCGCTTGATTGCTATCATAATTTGCTTCGCGTAATTCTGCTGCAGAAGAAGTTCCATTTTGCGTATGAAATAAGGTAATATCGTATTTCGAACGTTCAAATTTGAATCCTTGACTAAACAAAGCCGTCCAAAGAACATTGTTTTGAGCCATACGACCACGCGCTGATTTGTCCTGAAACAATTCCACCTGGCTTTTATCGGTTTCTTTGATGAACACGTTGAACTGCACATCTTCGAACAATTGGTTTGTGTTTCGGTAGTTTATTACGGCGTTGTAACCGTATCTCCACGATTTTGTAGAATCTTTCTTGGAATTGATTTTCTTTTGATTCCCGTACGCTGCCGAATAGCTTTGATTTAAAAACGAAAATGCTTCGCTTGTACTCATTACTTTCGAGAAAGTTCTCGTAGCTGCAGCTGTGGATTCTTTATCTACCGCTGGATTTGGAATTGTAAATGCTGGATTCAAGTTCAATGCTCTAGAGCCATCGTCAAAACCAAGAAAGTCGATAGCACCACCATCATACATAAAGAAACTGTTATTGAAGGTAGCTCTGGTATTGTATCCCAAACTTCCCTTAAAATAAACGGTCTTGTTAGAAGGAAGGTCAATGGTTTGAATGTTGATCAAACCTCCTGTAAAGTCTGCGGTCAAATTCGGCGTAAAAGTTTTGTAGACGGAAATATTATCAATCAAAACCGCTGGAAAGATGTCCAATTGCACAGTGTTACGATCGGGATCCAATCCGGGAATTTCCATTCCGTTCAAAATCGTTTTGGTATAGCGATCTCCTAATCCGCGCATATATACGTCGCGTCCATCCTGAACCGACGCCCCAGGAATCATTTGAACAGCATCTACCGCAGTTGTTGGTCCACTTTTAGTAATCGTTTCTTTTGAAAGTTCTTCTGTTGTACCTTCCGCTTCTGAACGTTTTTTCAATGCTTCCTCATCGGTTTGAGAAGGACCATCTGATTTGTACGCAACAATTGTAATAGGTCCAATTTGCTTAATGCTCGTAGTCATTTCAAAATCGAAAGAAATGTCTTTTCCTGGTTCTATGGTCAATTGGGTTTCCACATCCTGGTACCCTTCAATAGAGTTCGATGCTTTAAAGGCGTATGTTCCTGGCGCTAACTTGAAACTAAACTTTCCTTCAAAATCCGTCTTCGCTTTTCCTTTCCCGTCTATGTCAATTCGAACATCGACAATCGGTTCTTTTGTTTCACTATCGATTACCGTTCCGCTAACCGTTTGTTGTGCTTGCGTCGAAAAACTGAGTAAAAATATGATTACCAGTGATTTCAAAACTTTTTTGCTCATGCTTTAATTTTTAACACAAAAGTCCACCAGTTCAGAACTGGCAGACTTGAGTGCAATAACATTTAATTTATTTGTGGTCGTACTTAGAATTTGTTGTTAACTCCAGTCCAAGTCCATGAAGCGAATCCAGCAGTTGTGAATCCAGTTGCAGCAGAAGAAATTGCAGCACTTTCAGCAGCAGTTTGATCAGCAGCAGGAACTGTACAAGTAACAGGAGGTGTTGCACCGTCGTCAGAAGCTGTATAAACAGTTACTGCTGAAAACTCAGTACCAGTGAAGACCAATTTAGGGTTCGCTTGCGTCAAGTAAGTGAATGCATCTGTTTTAGGATCAACACACGCGTTTTGGTAAGAAGCTCTAATTTTCGCATTCGCCATTTTCACGTTGTTCAAGTTTCCTTGTGCTTTAGATTTAAGATCAGCGTTTGCAGCTCCACCACCGTATGTGTAAACTGTACCGTTTTCAAGTGTAAACAAACCATCTACATAAGTTGAACCTTCAGGACCGTCGATTTCCAAACCTTCGTCAGAAACACCATCGTGGCTAATAACAACGAAATCAGAAACAGTACCAGAGTAGTTCATATCGATATCGATACCATCATCTCCCTGGAAAGAAACCAAGATGTTAGAAACGTTTACAGAACCTCCGAAGAACTCAACACCATCATCACTGTTCGCGAAGATCTCGATGTTAGAGATAGAAGTACCTGATCCAACACCACCTAGTGTCAAACCATTGATATCATTTCCTGGAGCGATTGTCGCACCACCGTGACGGATAGAAATGTAAGCAAGTGTCCCTGAGTTATCTGCTGCGTCTGTTCCTCCGAAAGCTCCGAAAGCATCAGAAGTTGGAATCCCTTCAATTTGAGAAACATCATCTCCGTCAGCTGCAGAAATTGGTGCACTTCCAAGGATCATCAAACCACCCCAAAGTCCTTTATCATTTTCGTCAAGGTTTGTTCCTGTCAATTCACCTGGTTGAATATTATCTAGAATAGATGTAAAAATAATTGGTTGTGAAGCCGTACCAACAGCGTTGATTTTACCACCACGTGACACAACTAATGCTGTAGAAAGTGTTCCTGTTCCTTCTTCACCTTTAATGATCGTTCCTGGCTCGATTGTTAAAGTAACTCCGTTATCAACAACAACTTTACCTACCAACACATACACTTTATCGTTTGTCCATGTTGTATTAGTGGAAATAAAACCAGCAACAGTTTCCTGCGATGGATCTGTAACTACATCATCAATAACACATGATCCGTCATCCTTCTTTGCTTTTTCGTCATAATTCGTAGCATCAGGATTTGTACACCCTTTACGGTTACAAGAAACAGTTCCTACTGCAAGCGCCGCTGCTAGAACCATCATACTTACTTTCATCTTTTGTGCTTTCATCTTTTTTTTGTTTTCGATTTTGAACAGTGCAAAGATTGGACGAATTCTCTGATAAGTTATTTTCGAAATACTTACGATTGCATCATTAATACGTTAAGTCAATGTTATGATGTTATCGTAATATATCGGTATAGTTCTAAGTTTCCCGATTTTTCAGTGTCGATTTTAACATTTAGGTAAACTATCGTATTGATTCCTTAAACAAAGTGTAAATATTCGCTAACGCCCGCTAGACTTGACTCCGATAGCTTTGTACTAAAACAAAAACAATGGCATCTCCAAAGCAAGAAAGCACTATTTTACTGGTTGACGACGAACAAGACATTTTGGACTTTTTATCCTATACTTTAAAGAAAGAAGGATTTAAAGTTTACACGGCTTCGAACGGATCTGATGGCATTAAACTCGCAAAAGATTTAAATCCTGAACTCATTATTTTGGATGTGATGATGCCTGTTATGGACGGGATCGAAGCATGTCAAATTATCCGCAATGAATTGTTGCTTCAAAAGCCAATTATCGCATTTTTGACTTCCCGCTCGGAAGATTACTCTCAAATTGCTGGTTTAGAAGCTGGGGCAGACGATTACATTACCAAACCGATTCGTCCGAGACTTTTCCTAAGCAAGATCGATTCGTTATTACGACGTGGAAGCAGTGCGCCTTCAACAAGCGAGTCGACCGACATCATTATCGATCGTGAAAAGTACCTCGTTACGTTTAAAGGGATGGAAATCATCCTCCCGAAAAAGGAATTCGAATTATTGGAACTGCTCGCTAGTCGCCCGGGAAAAGTGTTTAATCGCGATCAAATATTAAACATTGTTTGGGGAGATGGCGCTATTGTAGGTGAACGCACGATTGATGTTCACATCAGAAAATTAAGAGAGAAGCTCGGTAATAATTATATTCGTACTATTAAAGGAGTAGGATATACATTTAACGAAGCTTG
>JBNKGN010000265.1:0-5196 GCA_050289845.1 Crocinitomicaceae bacterium
TGTCTTTTGTTGAATCTTTTTCACAGCTCGATAGAGAATTTGATAAGCCAATGATTTTTTTCCGTCTTTCATAATACATCGTGTCACGCCTATCACGAAAGGAACACGTCAGTCTATCGTGGGATGGGTATCTGGACCGCCGTTCAGATAGATGAGAATATAAAACTTCATCCTTACGAGTGTCTTACTGCTGAAGAGCACCTCAGCGAAGTTCAACAGACTATGCAGGGGGTAGTTTTGTTTGAAATCTCTTGATCCAACTACAAACTTTCATTCGTGGTATTTGTTTTCTTGATGAAGCTTTTATCGAAAATATTTCTTTTTAAAAGAATGGTGAATGTAAAGAAACTATCAAGTTTATTGTCGCCTCGCGGTTGTCCTTTGGTAAACCAGGCTGTGTTTTGTATGGATGGATTGGACAGATGTGCTGAAGCTTCTCCATAGGTTAGTGTCAATTGATTTTGATCGTAGTATACACCTCCAACGTCGTCAAGGTAATCTGAAAATGTAGATATGTATGCAACTTCGATACCTAACCTCCACCAGTTGCTAATGCCTACACAGCCACCAAATCCTATTGGAATGGACACGGTGATTCGTTGGTATTGTATTGGTCCATCAGGAAGTCCTTGACCTTCGGTGTTGAGAGGGCGCAGATTCGTCCATTTTCCGTCGTACCTTGCTTGGGGATTATAATATAGAAGTCCTGCACCTGCAAATGCGTAGATTTGATAATATCGTCGCGGTTTTTTTCTAAGCGTATATCGACTTCCCAACTTTTCGTTGACCAGCAGAAGAACTTCCAAACGCTGTGAAAGTTCAACATAGGAGGAACGGAAATGTAGGTTTCTCGAATGTTTATATGGATCGATCTTTAATGCGTCGTTACCGCGCAATTGTCCTATTTGAAGACTACTAGTCGTAGCCCAATACGGCTGAAATCGATGGCGGTATCCTACAAGTCCATTCCATCCAGTTGAAGGCCATTTAGAATCCCCGATGCCATGTTCAGGACCAAGCTTATTTACTCCGCCGAGATCGCCGTTAAATTGCGTGATTCCTCCTCCAAGAATAAGTTCTTTTTTGTTCAAAGTCCAAGTGGGGCGCGTATTAAAATTCGGGTGTTGCGCTTGTACCAATAAAGGCATCATTGCACAAAAGATAAAGATTAGGGTTCTCTTCATATTGTTTCTTTCATTTGCTCGACAGGTAATCCGTGATTTTCATGTGCCTTATCGACTTTGTGCGCGTCTTCAGGGATGAAATGAATTCAGTTTTCGGAAAGCAAGAAACGAAATTAAATGCAAAAACGGCTTGAATTCGCATCCAAACCGTCATTGCTCAACATGTTGATGAGACTGGGGTTATTTTCCCAATTGCTTATTCATCATTGTAAAGAAAGCTTCATCTGTCATTTTTTTTCTGCTATCAAGCAGGCTGTTGGCGTCGTCTCCTGCTCTGTATCTCAATTGATTGGTGCCGTCCGTTACAGCATTGTAGATTACTTCTGCGACCAAACTCGGTGGTGAAACGGTGTTGTTTGGATTTTGCCATTGCTTCATTAGCGCTCCAATAATGGGCTGGTACTCGACGATATCACCTCCTTGAAAATCAAATGAGCGCCCTCCAAAATCTGTCGCAATGAATCCAGGTTCTACAATCTTCACCTTTACGCCTATTTCATTCATTTCATAATGGAGCGATTCTGAAATGCCTTCTACTGCAAACTTGGTTCCGTGATAGAGAGAACCCAGAGCAAAGGTCATTTGTCCGCCGACGGACGAGATATTGACAATAACTCCGTCTTTATTCTGGCGAAAATGAGGAATGATCAATCGGGTTACGTCCATCAGTCCGATCACATTGGTATTGAATTGCTTGATGATGTTTTCTCTCGGAAAAGATTCTAGGGGGCCGTACGCTCCATAACCTGCATTGTTGACTATCGCGTCAATTTTTCCAAACTTCTGGATGCCCTTTTCAATGGCTTTCTCAATGGAATCGACGTCGAGGACATCTAGTTTCTCCAAATGCATCCGATCCAATGCACGTAGTTCTGTATCCTTTTCAAGCGAACGCATCGTGGCAATGACATTCCAACCTTGTTGCTGAAAATAGATGGCTGTAGCCTTGCCAATCCCACTACTTGCTCCCGTAATTAATATGGTTTTACTCATTTTAGTCTTTGTTTAAGGTGAGTAGATTTTCCACGCCATTTGCCGTGTAGATCGCTTTTGTTGTCTTGTTCAGAACTTGGTTGTAGTTTTCGATCGGTTGTTTCAAACCCGAGAAATCAACGACCGTTCTAAAAGGCTTTTCACCAAATGGGATTTCAATTAAAGCCGCTACGGCCTCTGCGACTCTTTCAGGTCTTTGTTCAGGGATCGATTCCACATAAGCAACATATCCCTGGATAGAAGTTTCAGGAAGTGTTGCCATTTCACCGTATTGATGCATTCGTGTCGCATCACTTGGTGTGATCATTCCGCCCATAAAGCCTGTAGGGAATCCGCCTGGCTCGACAATACACGATTCAATACCAAATCCCGAAAGTTCTGCTCTATAGCCTTCTGCAAGCGATTCTAAAGCGTATTTTGAAGCAGAATAAGACGCAAGAAATGGAGTCGTAACTCTACCGATGCAGCTTGAAGTGTGAATGATCGTTCCTTTTCCTTGTGTTCTTAAATGTGGTAAAACAGCTCTCATAAGGCGTTGAACTCCAAAAACATTTACGTCAAACATTCTTAGAAGATCGTCTGTAGTAAAGCACTCCAGGATTCCATTTGCCCCGATACCTGCATTGTTGAATACGGTATCCAATCCTCCCATTGACGCTATGGCTGCATCAACTCCTGCCGTAACGCTTTCTTCTTTGGTGACATCCATTTCAACCAGTGCAACCCCTTTTGCGGTTAATTCATCGGCTAGTTTTTGGTTTTTCCCTTGTAAGGAACGCATGGTGCCAACTACCTGATGTCCATTTGCTGCTAATTGAATGCAAGTTAAACTGCCAAAAGCGCCACTTGCTCCGGTTACTAAAATTTTATGTTTCATCGTTGTTATTTTTTTGAGTGATTTGATGAAACAAATATCTGACAACTAGCGCGGGGCACTTAACACGAAAAGAGGAAGGTTAAACACAAATCGCTGATACGAGTATCGGAAGCTATTGTGCTTCCCAATGTTTAGTTTAATTGTCGGTATTCCTGCGGAGTCCTACCTGTTTTTTGTTTGAAAAGTCTTCCAAAATAGTGCGGATAATTAAATCCCAGCGTGTACGCTATTCCGCTTATTGAATCGGTAGAACTGAGCAGTAAATGTTTCGCTTTGTCTATTAAAAAATCATTGATGTGGTCTTTGGCAGAACGTCCTGTCTCTTTGGTGAGAAGGTCACTTAAATAGCTCGCCGATAAGTGACAATGGTCTGCTAAAAATTGAATGCTTGGCTGTCCTTTTTCGACAAATTGGTTGTCAGAATAATAGGACTTTAATACGGTTTCAACCTTAGCGACAACATCGATGTTGCTTGCCGAGCGTGTATTAAATTGTCTTTCGTAAAATCGTTTGCTGTAGTTGAGCAATAATTCAATATTTGACACAAGCACTTGTTGACTATGATTGTCTATTCGTTCTTTTATTTCTTCGTGTATCAACTGAACAATTTGATTGAGCGTGTTTTGTTCATTTTCGGAAAGGTGCAACGCTTCGTAGACTTCGTAATTAAAGAAGTTGTAGGAATCAATTCGTGCCCCAAGAGACGTATTTCGTATCAGATCGGGATGAAAATAGAGCATCCAGCCTTTAACTTGATTCAATTCTTGTGGTTTCTTGACCGTTATTATTTGTTTGGGCGCAGTAAAAATCAAAACACCGTCCTCAAAATCGTATGTATTTCTTCCGTAATCAATACCACAGCTTGCATCTTTCAGCGCGATACAGAACAAATCTGAGGAAAATCGCATTCCAACAGTTTCTTCTCCGTAAGCAAGTTGCTGCGTGTCTAAAATGGTAATCAAAGGATGTGTAGGCTTTCCTAATCCAAATACGGACCTAATTTCAGTGATTGATTTTGAATGAATTATCTGCTCGCTCATTATATTTCTTTTCACAAAAGAACTCAAAGGTTCCAAGGTACATTAACACAAATCCCTGAATGCTTAACACGTTTCGGAGTCAATGGCACTCATCGATTGATTTATCAGGCTTAGAAATTTTTCTTTAAAAATAAACAATCTGGAACGTTCGTTCTTTCAGAGATGATATTGTCTGTTATTCCGAGAATAAATGGGATGAAGCGGAAGAATACTATTTGCGGGGAATTGTCATTCAAGAATCCATAGGTGTCGTTGAGGTACGCGTATTAGATTCGTCCCGCGTATTGACGTGCAAAGTAGCGTTTAAATTTAAGAGGTAGCGAATTCTGCGCAGTGTTGTACGTTCGAATTAAGATCGATTAACGCACAGAAGCTTTATCAAACCCAACTGTTTCTCTATAAAGTTGTGGAGATACGGCAGCATTTTTTTTGAAAAATCGACTGAAATAGTATTCGTCGTTATAACCTAACTCGAAGGCAATTTCTTTTATCGTTTTGTTGGTAAGATACAATTCTCTTTTGGCTTCAATAATAATGCGTTCTGAGATTAAATCGGTTAAGGTTTTATTAAAATAAAATTTGGTGAGTCTTGTTAATGCTTTTGGTGTAATTGCGAGCATATTGGCATATTCACTGGCAGAATGTATTGTTTTATAATGTGTTTCGATGTAGTTCTTTAAATTTTGAAGGATAAAGGGGTCTTCGTTATCGGTGTTTGCTTCTCTTATGAGCGGTTGCTGTTCTGTTTTTAATCTTGCCGCAGTTATTAAAAAGATCTTTAAATAGGAAATCAATAATTCATATTGCGCTAAGGCAGACTTTTTCATTTCCTCTTTGCATTGTGCTATTATCATCTCAAAACTTGCTGAAGCTTTGTCTTCCACGTCAACCATTGGTGGTGTGTAAATATTATTGAATAGCAGACCATTACAAGCCACTTCTTTGTGATGTTTATGAATGCAGAAAAAATCGGGGTGAAAATGAATGACCACACCGCGTATGGCTGTCGCTGGGCAAATCATAAATGGTTGATATGGTGAAAAAGACAACAATGTATTATCGTGAAAGTCGTACTCAGAAAAATCAGCTTTTAGGGTGCCAT
>JBNKGN010000266.1:0-5185 GCA_050289845.1 Crocinitomicaceae bacterium
GGTTTTCCTGAAATGCTGTTCGCTTCGAAGTGAATCCGTGCGATCGTCCATCGAATCATTACAATGCTGCCAAAGCCGCTTCGTAATTCGGTTCTTCTGTAGTTTCTGCCACTTGTTCAGTATAGATCACTTTTCCTTCTTCGTTCAAAACAACCACGCAACGTGAATGCAATCCTGCCAGAGGTCCCTCTATTAATTCCAAACCGTAATCCTTTCCAAAAGCACCTGTTTTAAAATCGGAAAGCATCACAACATTGGCAATTCCCTCAGCGCCGCAGAAACGGTTTTGAGCGAATGGCAAATCTCTGGAAATACACAGTACGACCGTATTTTCGAGTTCTGCCGCTGATTTATTGAAGTTGCGTACCGAAGCGGCACACGTTCCTGTATCTACGCTTGGAAAAATGTTCATCACCAATTTCTTTCCTGCAAAATTCGTGCGTGTTTTCGTGGATAAATCCAACGCTACCAATTCAAAATCTCTGGCTTGTGATCCCACAGGCGGCAAATCACCACTGGTATGAATAGGGTTTCCTTTTAATGCTACTTGAGCCATAACTTGTTTCTTTTTTATCTGTTACTAATTTACGTTGTTAATCGCCGTACTAGTCGATGAGCGTTACGAGATCTTCCTTGCTTTTGCGTACTTTTTTCAAATGCACCAACCAATCTTTCTCCGCATCGCGGTAACCAACGGGGAGAAGCACACAACTACGTAGACCTTTCTCTTTCAAACCGAGAATCTCATCAACAGCGTTGGCATCGAACCCTTCCATGGGAGTGCTATCGACACCTTCAAACGCAGCCGCAGCAATAGCCAATGAGAAAGCAATGTACGCTTGTTTCGCCGCATGATTAAAGTTCACTTCCGCATCTCTTTGGGGGTAACTGCTCAACAACATTTGACGGTAATTTTCCCAACCTTCATTTTTAAAAGCGCGCACTTCGTTTACCAGATCAAACATTTTGTTGATGCGATCTTCAGTGTAGGTGTCCCATGCTGCGAACACGAACAAATGCGAGCAATCCGTCACCACCGACTGGTTCCATGCGACAGGCTTGATTTTTTCTTTGAGTTCCTGGTTGGTAATTACAATCACCTCGAAAGGTTGCAATCCGCTGGAAGTTGGCGCCAAAGAAATTGCTTCGATAATGCGATCGATTTTTTCTTGTGGGACTTTTTGTCCATTCATTGCTTTGGCTGCGTAACGCCAGTTCAGTTTGTCTAACAATTCCATTTTCTGAAATATTAATTAATTTAATGTTGACTATCGGTGTTTTTTGAAAGAATGGCAATCCATTGATTGAGCATTTCCTTTAGCTGGAGAACTTCCTCCAATTGAATGTTTTCGTCCAGAAGTACTTTTAATAGCTGCTCTGGAATCGGCTGGGCTTTCTCCTTGATCGCTCTCCCCTCCTCTGTTAAACGAATAATCACGCTACGTTCATCGTTATTGGATCGATGGCGTTCAATCAATCCAGATTTTTCCATGCGCTTCAATAGCGGTGAAAGTGTATTGGTATGCAGGAGCAACTTTTCGGTTATTTGATGGATTGCGATGTTGTCGTTTTCCCACAAGACCATCAATACCAAATACTGCGGATACGTAATCCCCATTTCGTCCAAATAGGGTTTGTATGCTTTGGTGATCAATCGTGATGCCGAGTAAATTGGAAAGCAAACCTGATTGCTGAGCTGTAATGCACTATCTTCTTTCATTTCTTTCAAAATTCACTTATATCGTACACGTTTATATCGCGCACGACACAAACATACGCAATTGGTTTTGATTCGTATTGATTCTACTTGTTAATTTCTACGCGATGTTACTGTTGATTTAGATTTCAGTAAAACGAAGCAAGGTTCTCATCACATGGAAGACGGATTCTCGAATCGCCATTATTCCGTGTAATGTGCGATCATTTTGTTCACTTTTTGATTTTCGTCAAAAAACATCACTTCAATCGCTTTTTTATTCATCACGGAAACGTAATACAGTGCAATAGAATCAACGCTCGTTGTTACATCAATCAATTCAAACTTTAAGTCTGGAATTTTTTGAAGGGCCTTTTCCCAATATTCCGCCACGGCTTTTTTCCCTTTCAGTGTGCCACTATCAATCCCCGCTGCCAATTTTATCATTGGCGTGGTAATTTCTATATCCTCCGAATAATGACTAAGAATATCTTCCAGATTGTGCGAATTCCACGATTCAATCCATGCGTGTGCAAACGTATTAGCATTCATAATTTCTCGTTATTTGTTTTTCTTTTTCAGTTGGTATAAATCAAAGTTTTTTGCCCAAAAGTCTTTTTTCATTTTGTCCAATTCAAATCCCATCTTTTCATAGTACTTATAGACCAATTGCGTGGTTCTCACCACAATGACGGAAATCCCTTCATTTTTCTTTAAATGCTCCAGGCGATACTCTAAGAGTTGTTTGCCAATCCCCTTCCCTTGTACATTTGGATCGACAATGTCCCATGAAATTCGGGCAAGGTGTTCTTTTGGAAAGTAATTGATGCCTCCAGCACCTACAATTTTTGAATTTAGGGTAAATACGAAATAATCTTCTACCTCATTTTCCAGATAGTGCTCCAAATCCTTCTCTTCTGAGACATCAAAATATTCGGGCGTATTTTGTCTCAATAATTCGATGACTTGGAATTTGTCTTCCTCTCTATAAGCTCTAATCATTCGAAATCTTATTGTACGCCCCAAAGGAATTCAGCACAAGCAATGAAATTCATTTCTGGCGGTACTACAAACAGTGAGTGCGTGATTTTAAAGTTAGTAAAAAGAACTATTTCATCTGAACGAGTATCCGTTTAATTCAAAAAAATGCCTTCGAATAGGTTCGCAATGATCTTTCATCGGATTAAAGTGAATCAACTAGTTAAACATGATTTTCGGTACACTTTATATCTTCTAATTGCATTGGATTCCTTCCCCTTGAAATATCGTTAACATGTTCCTTGCCGTTACAGAATCACTATTGACGTATCATTGTTGGAATGTACTGAAATGGTCAGAAAACACCGTAAATGATCGATTATAATTGACGGAAGTTCACACCCGTTAGAAACAGACGAAAAAAAAGCCGATCACTCAAATGATCGGCTTTCCTTTTCGTATTTCTTCGCTTATTTTAAATCAAAACGATCGAGGTTCATCACTTTGGTCCACGCTGCGACAAAGTCCTTCACGAACATTTCTTTCGCATCATCGCTAGCATATACCTCTGCCAAGGCTCTCAACTCTGAATTCGATCCGAAGATCAAGTCTGCCCGAGTAGCGGTGTATTTCACTTCTCCTGATTTTCTGTCTTTCCCCTGAAACACTTGATGATCTTCCGAAGCGGGTTCCCATTTTGTCTCCATAGAAAGCAAGTTCACGAAGAATTGGTTGCTCAGGGTAATTCCGTCTGCTTCAAACGTTCCTAGATCGCTATTGTCGTAATTGGCCTCCAATGCACGCATTCCTCCTAGAAGAACAGTCATTTCTGGAGCCGTCAGAGTCAACAATTGCGCTTTGTCCACCAACAATTCCTCTGTACTGAAGATGTATTGCGTTTTCAAATAATTGCGGAATCCATCTGCCATAGGCTCCAGGAAGGCAATCGATTCGATATCTGTTTGTTCCTGGGACGCGTCCATTCGACCTGGATTGAACGGAACTTCCACGGTATAACCTGCGTTTTCAATTGCTTGTTCCAACGCTGCGACTCCTCCAAGTACGATCAAATCAGCCATGGAAATTTTCTTCCCATTTTTGGCATTTTCATTGAAGTCTTTTTGAATTTTCTCATAAACCTTCAACACTTTGTTCAATTGTTCGGGATTGTTCACGTCCCAACTTCTTTGTGGTTCCAAACGGATACGAGCACCATTTGCACCACCTCTTTTATCGGATCCGCGGAAAGTTGACGCAGAAGCCCAGGCAGTGGAGATCAATTCTGAAATGGTCAATCCTGATCCCATGATGTCTTTCTTTAATTGTGCAATATCCTTTGCATTGACCAGTTCATGATCTAAAGCTGGAATAGGATCTTGCCAAATAAATTCCTCTTGCGGTACTTCAGGTCCGAGATACAAAGAACTCGGTCCCATATCGCGATGGGTCAATTTGAACCATGCTCGGGCAAATGCCGCATCAAACTCCGCTGGATTCTCCATGAATCTTCTTGAAATTTTCTCGTATTCAGGATCAAATCGCAAAGAAAGATCGGTTGTAAGCATGGTTGGCAACTGCTTTTTCGTTGGATCAAAGGCATCTGGAACCACGGGGGTTGCATCTTTGGCTACCCATTGATGTGCTCCCGCAGGACTTTTCGTTAATTCCCATTCGTATCCGAACAAGATTTGGAAAAACTCCTGACTCCATTGGGTTGGTTTCGTTGTCCATGTCACTTCCAAACCTGAAGTAATAGCATCTTTTCCTTTTCCGGATTCGTAATCGCTTTCCCAACCAAAACCTTGTGCTTCTATTGGTGCAGCTTCTGGTTCAGGTCCTACATGTGAAGCGGGGCCAGCTCCGTGTGTTTTCCCGAGGGTATGTCCACCAGCGATCAAGGCAACTGTTTCTTCGTCATTCATTCCCATGCGGCCAAACGTTTCGCGAATATCAATTGCTGCCAAAAGTGGATCAGGATTTCCGTTCGGTCCTTCTGGGTTTACGTAGATCAATCCCATTTGAACGGCTGCCAACGGTGTTTCTAATTTCCGTCCTTCCGAATAGCGATTGTCTTCGAGCCATTTGCTTTCAGATCCCCAATAAACATCACTTTCTGGTTCCCATACATCGGCTCTACCTCCTGCAAAACCGATTGTTTCGAAGCCCATTGATTCTAGCGCGACGTTCCCCGAAAGGATCATCAGGTCTGCCCAGGAAATTTTGTTCCCGTACTTTTGTTTTACTGGCCAAAGTAATCTTCTGGCTTTGTCCAGGTTTCCGTTATCCGGCCAACTATTAATGGGTGCGAAACGTTGTTGTCCTGCAGAAGCACCTCCACGTCCATCACCTGTACGATACGTCCCTGCACTGTGCCACGCCATTCGAATGAAGAATGGACCGTAATTTCCGAAATCGGCGGGCCACCAATCCTGTGACTCCGTTAAAACGGCGCGAATATCATTTTTTAAGGAATCGTATTCTAGGGTTGAAAAAGCAACACGGTAATCGAAT
>JBNKGN010000267.1:0-5163 GCA_050289845.1 Crocinitomicaceae bacterium
GCACCGTATCCTTTTTACATCCCACAAAAACACTAGCAACAAAAAGCGCTAGCACGGAAATTTTTAATCCTGTCATATCTTCAAATTTACGGAAATCACCTCGCATTAAAAAGGCTATTCCATCAATATTCTTTTAATTCTACTTGTCAAACAAATCTGCTTGCTTACTTTTAGTTCAAGATGAACAATTCCAACGATACAAAACCGCTTAAAATCCTCAATGCTTCCGCAGGAAGTGGAAAAACGTATCACCTAGTGATGGCCTTCATCGAACTCCTTATTGGCGATGATGTATCTCCGACCAACTTCAAGCATCTCATAGCTATGACGTTTACCAACAAGGCAGCGTTGGAAATGAAGGAAAGGATTATTGAAGCCTTGGATGGAATTGGTCAGGAAACCCCATCGAAGGATACCTTAAAAGTTGCCTTGGCGATCAATTTAGGTCTTGCGGAACCAGAGGTTGTAACCCGTTGTCAAAAAGTGTTGGAAGCTATTTTACATCAGTACGAAGACTTTCACGTGATGACGATCGACAAATTCAACTTGCGTTTGATTAAATCGTTTAGCCGTGATTTGGATTTGCCCGCCGAATTTGAAGTTGTTTTGGATGAAACCGAATTAATTGAAATGGTCGTAGACGATCTACTACATCAATTGGGCGACCCAGAAAAAAGCGGTCTCAACAATTTGATGATCCAATACGCCAAAAGCAATATTGATGAGGAAAAAACCTGGAATTTCAGAAGAAGCCTGGTCGAATTTGGTAGTATTTTAAAAAACGAAAAACACATTCCTGGCATTGCGAAATTGCTTGAAATGAATTTGGATGTTTCCGTGTATCGCGAACAACTATCCGTTCTAAAAAGCATCGACAAACAATTTCTAGCGTATCTTCAACCGATCGCAGATGCCGCAGCAGAATTAGACCCGAAACAAGTCCATGGAGGTGGTCACACTATTAATGATCTGGCGGGGATTCTCCAACAAACTAGCTTCCCCGTTCAGGAAGCCTTGATAAAAAAACGATTGGCGACCAACCTCGAGAAAAACGACGGAAAAAAAGATCTTCCCGACGCAATTCGCACACCGCTTCTCGAATTAAATGCTTTTTGGCAAGGGCAATTGCAACACTACGCCGCAGGAGAATTATTTCTAAAGAATTTCTTCAACATGGCACTGCTTCAATACATGGCTCAAGCGCTGAAATCAACCAAGAAGGAAGCACAAATGATTCGGATCTCAGAGTTTAACAGTTTGATTTCCGAGTTGATCCAGAACGAAAACGCCCCATTTATTTACGAACGATTGGGGACGCGCTACCATCACTTTCTACTCGATGAATTTCAGGATACCTCGCACTTGCAATGGTTGAATCTGATCCCTCTGATCCATGAGTCGATTAGCCAGCGCCACAGCGATTTAATTGTGGGCGACCCAAAACAATCCATTTACCGATTTAAAAATGGATTGGCCGAGCAGTTTGTTGCACTCCCAGCGATTTACAATCCGCAAAACGACGCAAAAATAGCAGCGACCTCCTCGTATTTTCAACAGATGGGAACCATTGAAACGCTGGAAAATAATTGGCGGTCAAGTCCTACGATTGTGCAATTCAACAATCACTTTTTCGAGACATTGCGAACGCATCTACCAGAAGAAACCGCTACGTTTTACAATGCGATTGCCCAACAGCCGAAAAGCACGAAAAATGGGGTGGTATTTATCGAATCCGAAGAAGGCAAAGACGACGAAGAAGCCATCGTTGCGCAAATCATCACCTGGATAGAAACGTGCCTTGCAGATGGATTTAACGCTTCTGACATCTGTATCCTCGGACGAAGAAATAAGGAATGTAACGCATGGGCAATTGCTTTGGATCAAGCGGGATACAACGTTGTTTCCACTGATTCACTCTTGATTGATTCCAGCGCAGAAGTACGCCTGACCATCAGTTACTTAAAGTGGCGACTCAAACCAACAGGCGAAAACGAGAAAAAACAATTTGCAGAATTGTATCTGCGACACCATCATAAAAGTTACGACGTCTATCAAAACTATTTACGAGAAGAAGAAAGTGCTTCGGGAAAACGCTATCGTTACTTCGACGATCGGGCTTTTGTGAGAGATCATTTTGGCGCTGTGGAACGTTTCTTTTTTAAATACGAGCATCTCTACGATCTAATCGAAGGGTTTTACGGCATTGCACAATTGAACGAATTGGGGAACCCATATTTGCACCATTTGGCAGATTTAGCGCATGAATTTGGCTTGAAACGCGGTCCCAATCTTAAAATTTTCCTTGAAGAATACGACCGCAAAAAAGGATCTATCGCGGTTCAAATCCCCGCAGCAAAAAATGCGGTAAACATCATGACCATTCACAAATCGAAAGGATTGGAGTTTCCTGTGGTACTGTTGCCTTCTCTCAATATCAAATTGGATTTAAAAAGTAGCTTCCTGATTGATTGGAACGATTTTCTGCTGTACAAACAACCGTCGAAGAGCGATGTTTTGGAGCCCCTGATCGAACTCTATCATCACGAGAAAAATCAGATTCTCACGGATGTCGTCAATCTGACCTATGTAGCGATGACGCGGCCAGTAGAACGACTTTACATTCGCAATCACTTTGACAAATCGACTTTCGGGGCGCTTTTTCACAACGTTCTAGAAGAAACGGGACTTGCAACGGAATCCGACGGTGTTTTGCAACTGACGCTTTCCGATGGTTTGCGCACTGCTCCTGAGACAAAAGAACATCCAAAGACGTTTTCACCAGAAGACATCAGTGACCGACTTTGGTTTCCCCATATCGCTTTTCAGGATACCGAAAAATTATTCGATCAGGCCTTTTTAAGTGATGAAATGCAATTTGGGATTGAGTTTCATTTATTAATGAGCAGGATCAACTCAAAAGCAGCGATTGAAGAGGTGCTACAAAACGGGATTGATTCGGGGCAAATTTCCACGAAAAACAGCAAAGAACTCTCGAAACGATTGCACGACTTGTTCGACCTCCCTGCGTATCAACAATTGTTTGAAGGAGTGGAGTCGGTATTGAGCGAACAAGAAATATTGATGGATGCGACCACCACCGTCCGATTGGATAAATTGCTTTTAAAAGCCAACGAAACAATTTTGATTGATTACAAAACGGGCTTACCTTCCCCAAAAGACACGAAGCAAGTTCTTCATTATTCGAAAATTTTGCATCAAATGGGCTATCCAAACGTGCGTTGTTACTTATTGTATTCGTCCATTAATGAACTTGTTGCCGTATCTTAAAGTGAAATAAGTTCCTACGCGTATCTTTATCCGATGAAATGGCTGTTTTTTCTTCTTTGTTTTGCACTTGTACCGAATATACAGGGACAGCAGCCTTCCTACTTCAATTTCGCAGATCAGGAATTTGAAGGTATCGACATTTACAGCATCATTCAAGACCATCAATACAATTATTGGTTCGCCACAGATCAAGGAATTTTTAAACACGACGGATATAGTTATGAAAAAATTGAATGCGACGCGATGTTCGGAACGTCCGTTTTCAGTTTTGTGATCAATTCCAAGGGAACGATATTCTGTAGTAACCTAAATCATCAGATTTTTAAAATAGAAAATGGGAAATGTACTCTGTTCTACACCATTCCCGATCATGGGAGCGATATCTCTCTGGTAATTAACAAACAAGACGAACTCATTATCTGTAGCTCGTTAAATCTCTATGTATTTAATTCGCAAAATCGCTTAAAAACGCGTACTCATTTGAATTCAATCCGATTGTTAGGCCCTCCCTTTTTGACAGAAGACAACACTATTATAACGCATACAACCTTCGATTCCATTCTTGTCTACGATGCTGGCACATTTCATATGGAATTACTTCCCAACATCAACCAAAGTGAGATTAATTCGGACGAATTACTTCAATTTGTTCCATTGAAGAATGCGGTTATCGCAATTTCATCTTCAACACAAAAAGTTTTTCAATTCGATCCAAAGAAAAGAACCCTCACGTCAATTGCCTCTGTAGGATCGCTACAAAAAAATGGTGGCGTGCGCATCTATCCACTAGGTGATGAAATATGGTTCGCCAGTAATATTTCAGGGGCAGCGCAAGTCCGATCGCTCCCAATTGAAAAGGAAATTGACCTTTCGCTGTACACGGACTTTCTCATTTCTTATGTGTACCGCGATCGTGAAGGGAATATATTATTGGGAACGTTTGATCAGGGAGTACTCGTTATTCCCGATGCGCATACGAATGACGTTGAAAAAGCATTACTCCCTTATTCTATCGTACATCTTGTCGCTGATGAAAACGATAAGGTATATTTCGGAACCCGATCGGGACAAATCATTCAATACGACGGCAACTACAGAATGCTTGCTTCGACAGATAAAAAAATCATCGAAAAGATTCAACCCTGGCCCCATACGCCTTATTTGGTTGCTAGCATGCATCGGGTAACGATAATCGACAAGACAACTGCCGAGTTGTACGTGGAATCGAATGGATCGCTTAAAGACATCGCGTTCTATTCGGATAGCACCGTATTCTTCGGTTTAAATTATGCGCTGGAAAAATATACGTTCGAAGCGAAATCGAAGTCACTCCAATTGAACAGAACCTATTTGAAAGGTCGCATTTATCATTTGGAAAAAGACCCCACCTGCAATGCATTGTACATTGCCTCAGCAGAAGGATTCAAATACTTAAATACAGAAGATAAAATTGCATCAATCACCTACAACAAACAAGAAATCAATGTTCTCGATATTACGCAGTGGGAAAAGAGTGTATTGGTGTCAACGCGAAAATTTGGTGTGCTCGTTTTCAAAAAAGGAAAGATTGTCGGGCGCATTCTACCCAAATTCAATAACGAAAAATTGATATTGAACAAGCTTATTGTGAAAGACAATCGCATTTATGCAAACACTCTCCGTCATTTCGTGATACTTGATATGAAAGGAAATGTGCTCCACGTGCTGAACAAATCCTCTGGTTTGTCGACCAATAAAATCATCGATTTTTGGGTCTTGGTTCTTTTGAATAATCGGCGAATTCAAGAGTGAGGTGCAACAGCTCTTTTGAATAGTATGAATGTGCCAGAGAGGGCGAATTCAAGGATTGAATATAATCATTATCACCGTCATCAA
>JBNKGN010000268.1:0-5154 GCA_050289845.1 Crocinitomicaceae bacterium
CTTAGTAATCAGCTGACAAGGGATTCTTCTTGCGACGAACGGTACTCAACAGCTTGGATACTAAACAACCGCCAAAACCCTCCAAATAAATCGGAGGAACTTTTCTTAACGTTTAGAGAACTGGAATTTCTTACGTGCTTTCGGTTGACCTGGTTTCTTACGCTCTACCATACGTGGGTCACGCGTCATCAATCCTTCTTCTTTCAACAATGGTTTGTATTCTTCGTTGATTTCTACCAATGCACGAGAGATTCCAAGGCGAATTGCTTCTACCTGTCCGTTGATTCCTCCACCTGAAACGTTCACTTTTACATCGTATTGATCAACTGTGTCAGTCAATGCGAATGGTTGAACGATTTTTGATTGAAGAACGGCAACAGGGAAGAACTCTTTATAGTCTCTTTTATTAACGGTTACGGTTCCTTTACCTTTTGTAAGGTAAACACGCGCAACAGCCGTTTTTCTTCTTCCTAATGTGTTAATTACTTCCATACTACTATTTGAATGTATCTAAGTTTAACACTTCTGGTTTCTGTGCCTCTTGTTTGTGCTCAGTACCACGGTAAACTTTCAAATTGGTAAATAATTGTCGTCCAAGCGTATTTTTAGGAAGCATTCCTTTTACTGCTTTTTCGATTAATCTCTCTGGATGTTTTTTCAACATCTCTTCAGCTGAGGTAATTCGTTGCCCTCCTGGGTAACCTGTGTAACGGATGTAATCTTTGTCAACGAGTTTTGTACCTGAAAATGATACTTTCTCTGCGTTGATAACAATTACATTGTCGCCACAGTCAGCATGCGGTGTGAAGTTTGGTTTGTGCTTCCCTCGAATCACCTTCGCCACCTTGCTCGCTAAACGACCTACTGTTTGGCCTTCAGCATCCACTATAAACCACTTCTTATCAGCGGTTTCTTTATTAGCGGAAACGGTTTTGTAACTTAATGTATCCACAATTAAACATTTATTAAATAAGACAATTCCCCTAAATTGGGGGTGCAAAGATATGATTTCTAGTTTTATTAACAAATCCTTTTGAATAAAGAATTCATTGAAAAGCGATTTTACAAAAAACAATGACTGTTTTCACCGCACAACTCTGGTAATTTAGCGCTACAAATTTACAACTATTTCGCCGAAAGATTCCCCCTTCTCTAAATCATACCAACGAGAATTCTTCCTTTCGAAAAGGCAGCCGTAGCGCGAATAAAACCTTTAACAACTAATTAACATCACTTTAAGCAACTGAACCCCTCTCCACTCTGTCTCTTGTGTACTTATGAAACGATCGCTTTTACTTTGCCTGGGGCTTACAATACAATTCGCCTTACTCTCACAACAAATACAACCAGAAGAAACAACGCCGCGCTTTCTTGTGACAATTGAAAATACGATCACGTCTCCTCAATTAATCTGTATTCCAGACGTAAACGACAGTATCCTAATCACACCATTTCCCTGGCCCGATCCTTACCCCTGGCCCGACCCGTATCCCTGGCCAATCATCGACATAATGCCATATACGATTTCTTTTGTAGTGATTAATCCGTGTGGCGATCGTTTTTATGAAAATGGCAACTTGCAAAGTCGTTGCGAATGTGATGCTGACAGTGTTCTCCATGGCAAATCGGTGTATTGGGAAGAAAATGGTCGAATTTCCTCTGTAGTCTATTACAGCAAAGGAAAAGTATACACGCAAAAGAATTATGATGAAGGTCGTGTTACCGAACTCTGCAACTACGCATACAAAAATGGAGAACGACTCCTGCACGGCGAACATATTGAGTACACTTCTAACGGAAAAATTATCGGAAAATATAGCTTTGGACAGAAATCCGGCAATTTTATTACCTATGAAAAGGGCATCAAAAAACTGTTTGAATCCTATAAAAGCGGCGTTTTAATCCTCAAAGAGCGTTTCGACACTGACGGCACATTGATTACTAAGAGCCATTATGATGATGCTGGAGTTCCAGTCGGGGAAGCTTATGAATACAACCGTTCTACCAATACAAAAAGCTATCACACCTATGAAAATGGTCGAAAAAAATCTACGAAACGATACAAAGAAAGCATACTCGTCGAGCAACTTGAATACAATGCTTCGGAAGGACTGATAGCACACAATAAATTCTTTCCGAATGGCGATCCTTACACAGCGTATAAAGTGGATTCAAGCGATGGACAGATCCGAAAAGAATGGCTACAAGACGGAACGCTGATCACCAATTATACGTACAAAGACACGAAATATATCGGAAAAGGATTTTATACGTATCAAAATAGAACAACACGTTTCGAGCAGAAAATCAACACAGATGGCACCGACTATTTGGAATGCTGGGTGATCGATTCGGGCGACACTACGGAGTTCTATTACGCTAAAAATGACGGTAGCGGACTCAATGCTGTCTTGGCTAGAAATGACTTTGTTCAAAAAGAAGGGCGTGCACTCAAATCAGGCAAATGGCTCCACTACGAAAACAACAAAATCATCAGTGAAATCAACTACAGTCTCGGAATCAAACACGGAAAAGCGGTGTATTACGATACTACAGGAAAAGAACCCGTTCCGTATTTAATTGGCACGTATCATCTGGGCGTCATTAGTGGTCGATGGACTTTGCGCAACGATAGTGTCTTGATCCAATCGGAATATGTTTTGGGAGAACTCCACGGAATTCATCATCATTACACACGCAGCGCTGACACCGTACTTCTCGCGCAACACATGACACTTCCTCAAGAGGGACGCCAAATCAGAGAAACCTTACATACTGTTACAATGTGTAATTTCCAAAAAGGAGAACTTCATGGAACTGTGGACACATTTTGGGAGAATGGAAACGCGAAAATCCACACGAGTTACACGAAGGGGTTACTAAATAGCTCCTGGAAATATTGGAGCGAGGATAAAACGACCTACCAAATAGGCGCTTTAGTTAATGGTATTCCTGCAGGCAAATGGTATCGCTATACGCAAAAGAGAAACGGTGAATACAAGAAGAAGCGAGAACGTAAACCTATTGTAACCGCTGTATTTGCCCCTCTCTATATCGAAGATATACGTCCTGAATTTAATGAATTAACCGGGTTTTCACGTTTTGAAACCCCTTCCTTATGAGATCTTAAAATCCCATCCGTCTCTTGCGCTCCGATGAACCAAATACTATTTCAGGTGTATTCCAAGGCATGAAAACTCTCGTGGCACTCTTCCTTTTACTGCTAACTTCAACGCTGTCAGCACAAACGATCTACCCTGAAGATGGCGTGCGTAAATTACTGATTACCAAGAACGATCTACGCCTCGGGAATCCCGTCGATTTTACAATCTTTGATTTCCCGGAATTTGAATTGGGACAACACACGCAGGATCCATTCATGCCTTATGGAGAAGAACCCTTTTGGCACTTTGAAACCTTCCAAGTCATTCTTCCGAAAGACTTATGCGGTGAACGTTATCACGACAACAAAATACTGGCGAGTCGGTGTGAATGTGTCGATAGTGTGTTGCACGGAAAATCCGTCTATTGGGACAATCAAGGTCGCATTGATTGCGTACTTTATTATCGTTACGGAAAAATATACCTCAAAAAAAACTACAAAAATGGCACTTTGTCAGAGGTGGTTCATTATACCTACAAAGACGGCGAACAATTGAAGCACGGTCAACACATTGAATACACAGCGAATGGGAAAACGACATCCAACTATCGCTACGGGTTGAAACACGGCACTGAGACAATGATTGAAAACGATGTGAAACGGCGTGAATCGCGCTATGTCAATGACCACCTTGTTGAAGATCGTTGGTGGAACGCGCAAGGCATACTTTATCGAGAAGAGTTCTTTGCTGAAGAGGGAGGTCCGAATGGTAAATGGTTCAACATGGACCCAACGGGCGAATTTAAAACGTATGCACGTTATGAAAACGGATCATTGCGAGAAAGCACTTGTTTTAAAAATGGAGTGCTCTACGAGACAAAAATCGAGCGCCCCGATGGAACGTCAAATACGGAAAGATTCTATCCTCAAGGAAATAAAATGTCCGCCTATTCTAAGGATTCATCCGGCATACAACAGTTTGACACTTGGAATAAAAACGGGGAACCGATCAACCATTACCAATTGAAAGATCATCAATTCGTTGGCAATGGGTTTTACGAGGTACAAAAGGAGACCATTCATTATTCAGCCAAAACGGATTCGGAAAACCACCCATATCTGGAGATCTATCGTGTTTTAAGCGGCGATACAATCGCATTTCTTTTGAGTTTGAATACAGGTGATATAATCCCGTCCCCTCTTATAACCAATCGTTTCACTCAAGTTAACGGACGTGCCGTTCCCCAGGACGAATGGAACTTCTATGAAAACAATAAAATCCTACGTTCCGTCCAATACGAAAAGGGATTGAAAAACGGACAAGCCATCTATTTTGATACCACAAAAGCCGAACCCAGTGCTTTCCTGTACGCGAATTATTTGAATGGAGAAAAACACGGCAACTGGCTTTACCGCAAAGATTCCATTCTTGTGACCTGTCGGTTCCACGAGGGAAGAAGACATGGGACATTCACGAAATTCGACCGTATTGGCGACACTACGTATGTAGATCCTCGTTCTCCAAAGCAATATGGATATCCGCGTATACTCTCGGAAAAGCGGAAACCCAACTACCTTTGCAGTTACACCAACGACACTTTACATGGTGAATTTATCCAGTTTTACGATAGCGAAAAGCCTCATTGGAAAGGAAACTATTTAGCGAATAAAAAATCGGGGATTTGGACGGAATATGACGTATCGGGAAATGTACGTCTTCAAGGAAGTTTTAGGGAAGGTGTCCCGATGAAGGACTGGAAATTCTACGAATTGAATGCAAACGGCAAATGGAAAAAGCGAAGGATTTCTGCACCAGAATTCATCGTAGATGACGCTCTTCTCGTAACACCCGACCCTCTTTTAGACGATTCGAATTTATAATTCCCGCACGACTTCTTTTAAGGCATCTCCCCAGCAAGCATAACCCGCCTGATTCAAATGAACCCCATCAAAAGCCAGCGAATCGGGCAAAACACTTTGACCAAGGCTGTCCGACTGAATAAGTACAGCGTTCAAATCAAAAATGCGATAATTGTACTTTTTACAAAAAA
>JBNKGN010000269.1:0-5100 GCA_050289845.1 Crocinitomicaceae bacterium
GTTACGGATACGATTCCTTTGAAAAGACAAAGCGATAAAATCCGTGTTCTCTCCGTAGCAGAATTGTTCGGAGATGTTATTCGCCGCAACGTGAATAACGAATCAATAAGTTCACATTTTATAATTTAAATACACAAACAATGAAAAAAGCGCAATTGAGCGGTTCGTTACGAGCGAACGTAGGGAAGAAGGACGCGAAGGCATTGAGAAATGCTGGGCAGGTTCCTTGTGTGCTTTACGGTCAAGGTGAGCAAACTCACTTTTCTGTAAGGTCAGTAGAATTGGAAAAGTTGATTTTCTCACCAGATGTATTCCAGGTAGAATTGGATATTGAAGGAACGAAAAAAATGGCGATCATCCAAGCGAAAGACATGCACCCGGTGAAAGACAAACCGATGCATATTGATTTTCTTGAGCTAAGCGACGACAAACCAGTACGTGTGCAATTGCCACTTCGTTATACAGGTTCTGCTATCGGTGTAATGAACGGAGGTAAGTTGAGACAACCTTATCGTAGTCTTCGTGTAATTGGTCTTCCTGCAAATTTGCCTGAAGCAATTACTGTAGATATTACAAAATTGAAAATTGGACAATCGATCCGTATTTCTGACATCAATGTTGAAGGAATGGAATTCCTAGAGCCTGCTAACGCGGTTGTTATCGCTGTTAAAATGGCACGTGGAGCTGTTGCTGTTGACGAGGATGAAGATGAAGAAGGAGGCGAAGAAGGAGCAGAAACTGCTGCTGAATAGTTCTTTTAGAGATCTTTTAAGAACCCTGATGGATGCATCAGGGTTTTTTTTGTCCCAGCATTTGCAAAAAAAAGGAGTGTACATAGTGAACACTCCCTTGAAACTTAACGAACTAAAACTCTCGATAACGATAGAGTCGATTCGATGAAAAAACGCTGCATGGGATCTTTAGTTTATTTAATCACGACCAGTTCACGCACTACAAATTGATGTTCATCGCGTACGATGACGCGGTAGTTACCTGCACTCAGGCGGTCCAGAGAAATATTTTTTCCTGGTGCCAAAACATGGCTCAGACAGATTTTCCCTGAAGCATCATAAATGAACACTTCAACGGATTTTGTCAGTCCTGTTATTGAAAAAGATGCGCTGGCAGGATTTGGATACAAGATGCTTTTTGAAAGCATTGGATCGTGGACCCCTAAATCATTCAAATAACGCTGCCCGTCGGACAAAAAGATCGCTTCCAATCCAGCTTGATTTGTAACACGCAAAGAAATGTAGTACAATTGATTAGAAACGGGAGCACTCAGGACGTACGAAAAACTTTCTTGCAATCCGTTGGATGTCCAGGGCGCGACATTGTCCAAATTGGGCAAGGTACCGATTGCCACTTCGTATTCCTGGATGCCTGAGTGGATATCCTGAGCCGTCCAATTGGCTTCGATTGTAGCGAGTTCAAAAGTGTCGATATCTGCTCCCGTACCATCATTTAGAACGATGATTTCTGGATTTGAGAAGTCGAGAAGATAAACTTCTTCCGAAACCGTTGACCAATTGTCCAGGCTATCCGTGACTACAGAATACACCATTCCTGTCGGAACTGCACTTTCGCTTTCAATGGACATTTCTTCTCCTAATCCAGCCAAAATTGTAACAGATGTGCCTCGAGAATGATATACACGCACGTTATCAAATTCAGCAATACAACCGCCTGTACGCATTGAAATGGCGCTACCAGTTTGCAATGGCGTTGCATCCGTCCACTCCGAAACAAAAGTTCCATCGACAAACACGCGTATTTTTCCTGTATTCGGATTGTAGATCACACGGCATTGGTAGTTTATATTTGGATCAAGGGCAAGTGGGGTACTTTCTTCTAACGTGAATACATTGTTTGATACGGAATAGATTTGCACCAAATCATCATTTGTGCGCAAATAAACGAAGTACGAGTTACCACGGTTGGTTTGTGTTGGATCGTCGCAAAAGAAGTGCATTCCCGCCCGTTGATTGGACGCATTGCTCGTGATTTTTTGTTCCCATTCAAACAAATAGGTCCCAATGTTGGATTGACTCACATTATAATAACAATTTGAGTTTTGTTGGGTTGTGTCGTTGAAAGTATAGACTCCGTTTTGGAGCGCGAATGTTCCTGTAACCGATTGCCAATAGTTTGCATTGTCTTCGAATGATTCGTTGACAAAACCGTAATTACCGTTGCTTTTCGGGGCGATGGCTCCAAGTGATTTTTCCGAAACAAGATAAAATCGATCGTGAATGGAGGTTTCAGCATCTGTATCAATGAAGGAGACATTAAAATCATCGTTGTGCCAAATGCTATTCGTAACAATTGTCGTGTTTGGAGGGAATACATCTGTTGGAACGGACGTGTAATTAGCGATCCAGCCCGACGTTGTTGTTCCGCAATCACTTCTGAATTCAAGAAGAAGCGAGCCACCAGATGAAGTGACGATTCCCGGAGATGCGGTTCCAGTGTACTGTCCAATCAGCGGAGCTCCAATCGAATCACCATCGTAAATGAAGAGGTAATCGTAATTTATTTCCAAATTAAAACTGGTAAAGTCCAGCGTGATGCTTGTCACATTTGCGGGTTGAATGAGCCATAATATCCGCTCATCGTCGGTGTAATTTCCCGTCGCGCCGCCAGAGTCAGTATGCGTGCCTGATGCAGCTGTGATCGTTGTAATCGATGGATTATTATTGATCAAGCGGTAGTATTTCTCCCAATTCCAGTTAATTCCAGGATCGGTATGAGTTTGATTTGGATAATGTTGATGTCCTTTGATACGCGTGCAAGCACCGATGACATTTGTTGAAGAAGAGGATGCTCCGTAATAGGTGCGTACGGATGGAATTCCATAACCACTATTGATGATATCGCGACTTAAATCCGCTGAAGCTTCATACATTGCATCGGTATACCAGCTCGGGTCGTTGACGTAGCCTTCATGTTCGTAACCAATCGTATAGGGATTCTCTGAGCCAACGTGCCATGCTTTGTCTTCTTCCAAAACCATTTGGGTGATTTGGCCATCCGAGGAACGTACTACGTAATGATATGAAACACTCGAGTTGCAGTTTTGCGCCCAGGAAATGGCCCCAGCATAGGTTCCCTGAATGGTGTGGATAGTAATTGCGGAAACGGCTGTTCCTGAGCGAGAACTGTAATTGCAATTCGCCGCTGGATTCCAAATCGCTGGGGTGTATTGAAGCGAAGCATTCGCATTAATAGTAAAGGCGTGTCCCAGGTCGTCCGTAATTCCTGTTTCCGAAACATGAATTTTTTTTCCGCTAAGGATCGCAAAATTGTCAGAGCCAAAAACGTTCGACAAATTGAAATGATGTGCTGTGAAACCAAATTCTAGGGCTTTTTCAGGGCGACTCATAAATTTTAAAACCTCATACGCTTGCATGTCTCGGGCCAAAAGATTGACCATTCCAGTGTCTGGAATTTCGCTCAATTGATGGAGGACGTTCCGAATGGAAATCGCATCCGTGGCACCATTTAATAAGGATTCTAACGATCGGGCATACGCTTCTACTTGATTGACGGCACTCGTTTTTTGAGTTGAAATGGAAATTCCTGAGATAATAGCTATTACTGCTCCATTTTCATTGAAATAGCCCTTACCATCGTCGTGCAGTCCCATGATACCGTATGCTTGTGGATAACCCGAACAGCCTTCTTGTTGTTGCTCCAAATGCACCATTCGTGTATTTGTCCATGCTACCGCTTCCAGAAGCCCATCAGGAAGTGTTGGGTGGTTGGCGTAAGCAAGATCAAATGGATTTTGCGCAGAAGTAAAGTGCGCCAAAACGAGAAGGGGAAACAGGAGTAAGAGCCGCATGTAGTAGTGTTGTTCCCAACGAAAATACGAATACGGCTCTTCAATAACTAGTGATTAGGAATTTAATTCGTGTCCTTACCTTCGCTCAGGTTTTTAGCTTTTTCCACGATTTGAATAAATTCGGAGCGATATCCGTATGGGTCTCTTCCGCGTCCTAGGCGTGCATTTTTCAAAACACGATCATAACTCGCGCTGCCTTTATATTCCGAGTTGCGCAGGAGCAATCCAAATTCAATCACGGCTTGAATAAAGGTCATATCTGTTGAAGGGGCAAAATTATAGTTGGCGATTACGGTTTGGATCAATTTACTTTTAGACCCGTTCGGCGCTTTATAACGAAACTTGAGAATGGCCCAATCGGTCGCTGCAAAATAATTTTTTGCAACATTTTTTGCGGAAGATTGAATGGCGTCATTCTTTTTCGTCGAGACATCATTGATTTTTGCATTTTTCGTTGGAACGACTTCGTACACGGCAGTTACGGTATGACCTGCACCCAGTTCTCCCGCATCGATCGCGTCATTGGCAAAATCTTCGTTGTTCAGCATGCGATTTTCGTAGCCTATCAAACGGTAACTCTCAACGTTCTCAGGATTGAAATCAAGTTGGATTTTCACGTCTTTGGCAATTGTTTTCAGTGTACCGCCCATTTCCGTGACGAGGACTTTTTTTGCTTCAAGGATATTGTCGATAAAAGCAAAATTTCCGTTGCCATTGTTTGCTAGTTTTTCCATTTTCGAGGACTGGAAATTGTCATAACCAAAACCTAATACCGTCAAGAAAACTCCCGATTTGCGTTTTTTCTCAATCAACTTTACCAGTGCAGCATCATCGGAAACGCCCACGTTGAAATCTCCATCGGTAGCTAAAATTACACGGTTGTTTCCTTTCGGATCGAAGTATTTTTGTGCGGTTGCATACGCCAGTTCAATTCCTTGCCCACCGGCAGTGCTGCCACCCGCTTCCAAATTGTTCAAAGCGTCCATGATTTTGTCCTTGTGAGCCCCAGAAGTCGGCGGTAAAACCAATCCTGCAGCACCTGCATACACGCAGATAGAGATTTTGTCTTGTTCGCGCATTTCCTGTACCAACAGTCCAAAGCCTTTTTTCAAAAGATCCAGTTTGTCGGCGCTTACCATCGATCCAGAAACGTCGAGTAAGAATACGAGATTGTTGCTCGGCAACTCTTCCTTCTCAATGGATTCTCCTTTGATTCCAATTTTCATCAGTTTGTGTTCCGAATTCCATGGGCAATC
>JBNKGN010000270.1:0-5092 GCA_050289845.1 Crocinitomicaceae bacterium
CATCGAATGCTTGTTGTAAACCACCCTGATTCGCCAAAATAACACCTGGTACCATTTCGCGCGTTTGAGTTAAAGGAAGCATTGAATATTCGTAATCATTTACAATATCTGCGTGCCATCCTTTTACGATTGAAATGTCGTTGTCTGGCAATGTACCCACAGAAAAATCATCAATGATCCAACCGTAATCATATCCATCTCCAGCAGTATTATCCGTACCACCGTCAGAGATCGCATTGGACAAATACAAGACACGGATGCGGACATCTGATTCCCCTGCCGCCAAACTTGTAATATCTACAGTAACATTCGAGGGATTCGTTGTTTGGTCGTTGTTCCCCATCGAAGCGTTCATTTCATAATCAACCCAGGTTGCGCCACCGTCAATGGATACTTCTAGAAATGTCCTTCCTGTCCATTTGTAGAAGTACTGTTGCAATGAGACAGCAACTGTTGGGAATGAAAAACAATTAATTATGGGTGATTCGATCCATGCGTTGTTTTCGATCTGATTTGCGGCAGTCGCAGCTCCATCTGAGTTAAAAGAGGCCATGTTTCCTCCAGAACCAGATGCCAAAGTTAGGTTTCCTGACCACCAAAAAGAGGGCGTATTTGAAATGACCCAGTTCGCATTGTTTCCCGCAGAGTTGCCAATTGTCCAGTCGTTTGGAGAGGAAAAATCACTTTCCCAAATAAGCGTTTTCAATGGACTTGCAGGCACCGGGACTCCAGGTTTTTGCTTTGTTTGTGATGGATTCGGCGTTTTTCCACGTTCTGTCCCCTTTGTTTGGGCTGAAGCCGTACCCACCAACAACAAAGTTGCAAGTGCAAAGTATAAATTCTTCATATTTTGTTTTAATTGAGGCCTCAAAATTAGGATA
Source organism: Crocinitomicaceae bacterium (assembly GCA_050289845.1). Classification (GTDB taxonomy): domain Bacteria; phylum Bacteroidota; class Bacteroidia; order Flavobacteriales_D; family Crocinitomicaceae; genus UBA4466. The sequence continues at coordinate 882 of JBNKGN010000270.1, forward strand.
TTCATCTATTCTTTGAAAACCGCTCATCCTTTCATAGAACGACGTAACTCAATAAAAGGTTGAATCGAATCGCTAGGCGAAAGCTTTGCTTCCCATCCTTTTGATACTGATATAAGCAATCACCAAAGCCACAAAAGGTAAAAAACTGATAAAGAAATAAAGTTGGAAGCCAAAAATGCCATAAAGGGACGCTCCAATCACGGGAAAAATGGACATCGCTAATGAATTGATCGACTCACTAATTCCCATGACAGCCCCTTGTTTCTTCGGATCGGCATGAATGGAGATCAGCGCATTAAACGTAGGAAAGCATAAAGAAAGTCCCAGGTTCATCACGTAGTAAAAGCCGATAAATACATATAGGTTGCTGGAAAGCGTTAATGCCACAAGTCCAATACTACACAGAGCCAAACCGATCAACAAGGTTTTAAATTCGCCAAATTTTCGTACAAAAATCTTAGATACAACGGCTTGATTAAATGCCAGGAAGGCACCAACGACAAAGAGAAAAGTCCCCAATTCACTTTCGGTAAAATGGAATAAGTCGATGAGAAACAACATCATCGTACCGATATAGAACCCCATCATGGAAGAAAAAATCATTTTCACCAAAAAAATGGACTTGATGACAGCGGATGGATTGACCGTTTTGATTTTTCCAGGGATGTTAATCATCTCCCACAAGTTTTGTCTTTGATGCTCGGCTCTGTTTTCTTTGGGATGAGACTCTTTGAGCCAGAGAATGATTGCGAACAACGTTACGGTTGAAATAACAACGGACACGAGAATGGTTCCCAGAAAACCTAAAGACGTATTAGCAGCCATTCCGCCAATTCCAGGTCCGATAATCATTCCCAAACCAGCGATTCCTCCTAAATAGCCAAAAATCACCGACTTTTCCTGACGTGTGGTAACGTCCGAAATATAGGCATTGGTCACCGAAACATTCCCCCCTGTTGCCCCATCTAAAATCCGCGAAAAGGCAATAATGATTAATGGCAAAGCAATTCCAAAAACTGGGAAGTCTGGCAGCAGTAGAGCAACGGCGAAAATGATCCAACTCAAAAGCGTTCCCGCCTGACTTACCAATAGTATTTTCTTACGCCCCATTGAATCAGACAAACCACCGAGAAAGGGTGCTCCAATAAATTGAAAAGCTGAGTAAAGAGTCAAAAGCAACCCAAAGACCCACTGAGGTGCATGGTATTTGTCTACCACAAATGGAAGGATGGGCATAAGTACGCTAAACCCAAGAACATTAACGAATGTCAAAAGGTAAGCGGGTACAAATTTCTTGTTCATTCCACAAAAATAAATATTTTATTTACCATGGTATTATTTTCAGTCGAATTTTTATCCATAATAATTCTCTATGCCTAATTAGACAATATCAATTTTACAAATACTAGAAAGTCCCGATCTTTGAGACATGGAAAATCTACACAACACGAAATCAATGAATACAGATATGAACCCTATTGGATTGCGTCAAGCTTCGACAGAAAAATTGACGACACAACTCAATGATTTACTTGCGAATTATCAACTCTTTTACATGAACGTTCGCGGTTTTCATTGGAACATCACGGGAGCGAAATTTTTTGAATTGCACGTGAAATTTGAAGAGTTGTACAACGATTTGAATCTCAAAATAGATGAAATTGCCGAGCGCGTTTTGACGCTTGGTGGCTCTCCAACACACGCTTTCTCAGACTATATTGACATGTCTGAAATTAAAGAGAAGAAACATTTCAAAGATGCCGATGCAACCGTCACTGCCATTTTGGATGGTTTTCAAACGCTTTTAATCAAGCAACGGGCAATTCTAGATCTCAGCGGTGAAGCAAACGACGAAGGTACGAACGCCTTGATGAGTGACTATATTCGTGAGCAAGAGAAACTGGTATGGATGTACCGTGCATTTATGAAATAAGATGTTGGTTTAATCATGTTTTAAGTTACAAGATTGCATATTGAACGGGAAAGCAACGAACATTCGTTGCTTTTTTTGTGTCTTTTCGTGTTACTTGTAGAAGAAAGAATAGAACTTTTTAGGGGCAATACAATCGTTCGAAGTGAAATGGAAGAACTTCCGTAATTTTGTCTTTACGTATGGATGGTAGAAAAAGAGAAAATATTGAAATCGGTCTGGAGGTCGAAGTAGTCTTAAAAAAAGATCAAGCAACGGGAGCATTAACACATGGATTTGTCAAGCGAATTCTAACGAACTCAAAGTTTCATCCGCATGGAATTAAGGTGATGCTGGACGACGGAAAAGTTGGGAGAGTGCAGGAGATCTTGTGATCGCTTCTCGGTATTGATGGTCGCGTCTCGGCTACGCTCGACGCTCAGATATTGGAAGGCGTTCGACGCTCGGATATTGGGTTATGCTTGACGCTCAGATTTTAGGTTACGCTCGGATATTGGGCTGTGCAAAATGATCCGTTTTTTGATTGTGATCGATGCGTAGCTGATTAGGATTTCCTGAACGGTTTGGCTTTAATTATTTTCTATTTTCAAAATGCGTTTCGTTCATGCATACGGCAAGACGATGCAATTCGTTATAATCACCATTAATTAGCGCTTCTTTTTTTGCACGACTCCATCTCTGAATTTGTTTTTCGCGATAAAATGCCTGATCTATTCTTGAATGCGTCTCAAGGTATACGATCTTAATCGGTTTGTATTTACGGGTAAAATTCGCTCCTTCACCTTTTAAGTGTTGATTGAAGCGTCGAAAAATGTCTCTGGTGCTCCCAGTATAGAGATTGTCCTTCTCACAAAGAAGAATGTACGTGTATCCTTGGATCATGGTGAATTGGGTTGTTTAAATATTAATTTACAAAAAAATGCTTGAAAATTGGTTTTGGAGAGTGAAGGTCGCGTCTCGGCTACGCTCGACGCTCAGATATTGGGATGCGTTCTACGCTCAGACTCAGATATTAGACTACGCTCAGATATTCGGCTGTGTAAGATGATCCGTTTTTTGATTGTGATCGATGCGTTGGTATTGGCGATACTGGATGTCGCACTTTCAGCTACGGTAGAAATAATTATTCTCAGGAATTCTAATCTTTTTTTCTATTTTGATGGTCTATAAAACAGACGTATGAAACACTTAACATTTACGCTACTACTCGGCGGACTATTGATTTTCACTTCTTGTGGATGGTCCGACAGTCAAAAACAAGCTGCAAAAACGGCAATTGGCGATGGATTTGACAATGGACTTGAATCTACTGGTGCGAAAGTAGATCCAAAGGTTCGCGAAGCATGGCTGGACTGCGTAATCGAAAAAGGATCAGAAAAATACAGCTTTGATGAATTTAATGAAGCAGGATCCAAATTGAATCAACTTCAGGAAGAATGCGCGAAGGAGGTCGGGCTTTATGATGCTATTACGATGGAGTAAAGGCCGCGTCTCGACTACGCTCGACGCTCGGATATTGGGATGCGTTCGACGCTCGGATATTAGGTTATGCTCGACGCTCAGACTCAGATATTAGACTAAGCTCGGATATTATGCTGCGCAAGATGATCCGTTTTTGATTGTAGGTGATGGTAGCACTATTTGATAACAGCACGGGTGATTTAATCGCACTGCTTACCAATTTTCCCCCAGTGGCGGGTGTAAACATACGTATCTCCGTTGAAAACGAAGGCTGCTTCCCAAAAGACATCTGAGTTTCTGATACCACCTGAAATCAACAAAATGGGTTTGCCTTTGTACGAAAGTGGCAACGGTTGAAGCACCGAAATAATTTCATCTTCTCCGACGGGCATCACAACAAACGTATTGTTTCCGACTGTTTCATATAAACGACCTTCCGACTCATACTTTATTGGATTTGCCGCTTGAAATGCACTGAAATAATGATTCCCAATACCGATTTGAATGGTGGCATCTTCCTCCATCCCACGTGCTTTTGCGTTGGATCTTGACTCTCTGAGAAGTTCTTTTCTTGGCTTCCGATTTATAGGCACTTCGGGAACTTTTTGAGTAAGCCCGCCAATTGCATAACATACGTTTTCTGCTGCGACATTCGATTTTACAATTGCCACAAAATCACTTGAAAGTGGATTTTGGATATACTCATACCTTACAAATTGTGCTTCCCCTAAATCTTTGTTATTCCGATCGTAAAGATGCAACCGTTCCAAAAAACGGGTATCCAACCACTCCTTCGCTAAAAAACGCGGAACGTGTATGC
>JBNKGN010000271.1:0-5058 GCA_050289845.1 Crocinitomicaceae bacterium
CAGTAAATGCCGTTTTGGCAATTATTGGAGAGAAAGGAGAAGATGTTGATGCTCTTTTGGCCGAAGCAGCGAAAAATAGTCCTGCGGAAGAGGAAAAAGTAGAAACTCCAAGTCCTGAACCTGTAAAAGCTGCAGCTCCGGTAGCGGCACCAACGCCAGCACCAACACCAAAAGCGGCACCTACACCAGCACCTGCTGCAATGGCAGATGCTAATGGTCGTGTGTTTGCTTCGCCTCTTGCTAAGAAAATTGCGAACGAGAAAGGAATTGACTTGTCTGCCGTTCAGGGAACAGGAGATGCAGGTCGAATCGTTAAAAGAGACATTGATCACTACACTCCTTACGTTGGGGCTTCGACACCAAAACGAGGATTTGTAGGAACAGAATCGTTTACAGATGAAACGGTATCTCAAATGCGTAAAACGATCGCGAAACGTTTGGCAGAAAGTAAATTTACGGCACCGCATTTCTATTTGACGTTGGATATTGACATGGACAACGCCATTGCCATTAGAAAGCAACTGAACGCCTTAGACGGTGTGAAAATTTCTTTCAATGATATGGTGATCAAAGCGGTTGCTTTGGCACTTCGTGAGAATCCAAATGTTAACAGTGCATGGTATGGTGATTTCATTCGTCGCAACGAACACATTCACATTGGTGTTGCTGTAGCGGTAGAAGACGGTTTGCTAGTGCCAGTGGTTCGTTTCGCAGACGGAAAGGAATTGAGCCAAATTGGTGCAGAAGTGCGTGAAATGGCACAAAAAGCGAAAGATAAAAAATTACAACCAGCAGACTGGGAAGGAAATACATTTACGATTTCCAATCTTGGGATGTTCGGGATCGAATCATTTACGGCGATCGTAAATCCACCAGATAGCTGTATTTTGGCAGTTGGTGGGATCAAGGAAGTTCCAGTCGTGAAGGATGGAGCTATCGTACCTGGAAACGTGATGAAAGTTACGCTTTCTTGCGATCACCGTGTGGTTGACGGAGCAACAGGTGCTGCTTTCCTTCAGACATTCAAAGGTTTGATGGAAAATCCAGTGGCCTTGATTGTGAAGTAAGATTTACAAGATAAATATGTAGAAAGCATCGATCGTTCTGGTCGGTGCTTTTTTTGTGAGAGGAATTATTGGGTCGATTGAAATAGTACTTCCGTCACTTAAATTTGAGATGTGTTAATTAAACAGAGCAGGGGGGAAACTTGATGAAAGTTCTTTTTCGTATCAAGTTATTAATGAAGAGACAGTATAGGCTTAGTCCAGATTCAAGAAACGCCCAACTGAAATTGCATGTGCGAACGGAATTACCAGGAAGTGTACATGCAACGAATTCCGTTTTTAGTCGCGGCATAGTCTACCATTTTTAGTTAAACAAATTCACAATCGCGGAATTCACACTTGTTTAGGGGACATTGTTCTAAGTTTGACGCATAAATTATTGGTTGATGAAGAATATACCTTCTATCGGAGTGCATTCCCCCGTTGTGTTCATCGCTCCAGTTTCTATGTTTGCAATTCGGTTATTATTCTATTTTGAAGGGCTGCAGGTCAAAGGTAGGTTTAGGCTGAACTTCTTCCAGAGCATCTTGGAGTACTTTTGGAGAAACGAATAGTTGATAATTCTTTATCCAAATCAGCTGTTCTTTATCAATTTCATTTAATTCTGGCTCGATATCCATCTGTGATGTTTCATGAATTTTCTGGATTGCATTTTGAAGTCTTGGCGCGTTAAGTATCGCGATTTGGGGCTGCCAAATAGGTGGTAGGTACGGGTTCATTGTTAATGGCAACCAAAAGCTAAATGATGTTTTTATTTGAAATTGTCGATTACAAAATCGAACATCTTCTAATGTCACAAGATCGTCGACTTGTGCAAATTCATTATTATCTACACTTACATTTCCTACCCCTCCAATTTTGTCAATCGAAAGGAGGCCATTTTGCTGAGAAACAATCTTCCACATTTGAGTACAGAAGTCATCGATGGAAGTGCTGTGAATTACATTTTTTTTGTCGCTTACAAAGTATTTTGGATACAACAATTCAGCATCATTCAAGATCCTCAGGACATTTTTGATGTCTTGGAGTATTTCGACAGGCGGTTTTGCGATACCATCTTTCAAGTCTTCAATACTAGGGAACTCCATAATATCGTCGTAAAAACTCCAACCTACGTGAGTCTTGGCGTTGTTTTCTTCTAGATTTATCATAATGTTGTTGGGTCGATTGAAACAGTACTTCCGTCACTTAAAGTAAAATTAAATTCGGTAATACCGTTTTGAGAATTTTGAAATCTCATTTCACGAACGATTTTTGGTTGGCTAAGTTCGGAAAGTTCAGTGTTAGGACAATTCATTTCTACTACTTTATTTGTAGCGACGACGTCTCTTAGTTGAACAGACGCATCTTGAATTTTTGATGGTGTCAGTTTACCTTCTAAAGTTTTAAACTGATAAGCTGTTTCGTAACCTGGGACGCCATTCTCGTTTAAAATTCCAAAATCAACATCGTGTCGACCAGTTTGTAGATCGTGCTCAAATCTAAAACGAACTGGATCAATTCCCGCAGCTAGTGCTTCTTCAGCTTTAGCTAATGCCTGATTTGTAGCCACGATAAGATGACCACCTGAAGACGCTTTTTTAATTAGGTCATAGTATCCAGGCACTGATTCAAATGTTCCACGTTCTATTGATTGACCTAATCGATACCCTTCCATTCCTCCAGATTTCAGTCGTTCCAATAGTTTATCCACGATTCGAGCGTCTATGTGACCAGATAATTTAGATCTTACTTTCGGTTCTAGTGATTCCCAGTCAAATGCCACATCTATTTCAGTAGGTGACTCAACTTCAGTTGTTGTCTCTTCATTAGCAGGAACCTCGGTTTCTGCTGGAACTTCTCCTTCCGCGACAGGGTCGATTCCATTTTCTTCTGGAACAGGTGTTTCTGTGTCTGTTGTGACTTCTCCTTCTCCTGTATTAATCTCACCTTCATTAGTTCCTGTTCGCCCTTCAAATGGTTGTTCGTTCATACGTATTCCTTCACCATTGAATTCGCTTCCTGCAACGAGGTCTCCTTCTGGATTTGGAACTCCATTGCTTTGCGGTGGTGTTACTTCTCCATTGCGAATTTGTTGTACTTTTAATTGTCTTGCTTCAAACCAAGCTTTGAAATTCCCCCACCATCTACCTAACGGAGTTTTTCCGAGAGCAACGGAGATGTATGGACCGAGGAACATTGCTGCCGTACCTAGATATGCGACCATTCCACGTTGAACGTCATCGGCAACTTGATCCGACGATTCTGATAATTCTTCGGAGTTTTGAGCATTGCTAGCTTGTTCAAGATCATAAGTCAACGTCAATAAATGAAAGATGGTTGAAATATAAGCCGCCATTTCGAAAAGGGCTCCAAATATAGACATGAGTGGACCAAAAACAGCAACCATTGGACCTCCAACAGGAGCAGTGAAGACGAATAACGTTAACAATGACCCTAATAAGAAGCCAGCCAAAGACAAACTCCATAGGGCTCCGAACATTACGGCTGCCGCACTTGTCCAACCTGCCGCATAGCGTAATCCAGCGACCCACCAAGGATCATTTGTTGTGTCTGGCCACATTAAATGCCACATGAATCGCGCGGTCGCTGGGGGCCAAAATGCCACAGCAAGAGCATCTTTAAGGAAGCCACTAAATCCATTTTCAGTGACTCCAGCCATCAATTGATTCCAAGCAACACCTAAAGCGTACCACTGTCGATCGTTAACATCCATTTGATCGAAGTCACGAATCATATCTAACTCGTTTTCGGCGAGTCGTCGTTGATAGTCATTCTCAATCGAATCCAGGAATTGTTGACGTGCCTCAGTATCTTCATTGAAACGTTCTGCGTCGGCAGTGGAAAGACCATTTTCTGCGGCATCAGGACCAGAGAATACGGCACGTTGAATGACTGGAGCATCATCGTCTGTTGAATGGTAATCTTCTCGAATTGGTTTTGGCGGTGTTTTCGCAAGATTGTCATAATACCATTGTAAGTCTGAGTGCATTTTTTCCTCTTGCTCAATTGAGCTTTGAATAGCTTCGTCTGCCGCAGTTTCTTGTGCTACCGCTTTTTCAATGTGAGCATCTGGCTCTGAATTCATTTCTTCAAACTTGCCAAGCGCCTCAATATTTAGGTCCGTATCTGATTGAAGTTTTTCCTCACCAGTGGTAATATTATCGTGAGCCTGAGTTAAGACTACCGAGGTTTCTGCATTTTTTTGTTTAGCTTCAATCGCTTCGGTGTTAAGTCGATCGTTAACCTCTGACATTTGTTGCATTGAAGCATCCGCACTTTCAGCTCCACCTTGTGAATTTTCAAGTTGTTCAGCTGTTTGTTGATTTTCTTCACGTGTTTCAGGATCATTCGGGATACTTTCTACATTTCCTTGTTGTTCGCCGCTTTCTTCTGCCATGGAAGAGGTTTCATCGGTGCCTTCATCTGCTTTTTCTTTTAACTCAGGAGCCTTTTCAGCAACCCAATCTGCACGGCGGTTAGCTTCTTCAATGTGACTTTCAATATCTTCTACATTTTCACGTCGTGCCAGTGAATGCAATTTAAATTCATCGATAACCTCGTTGGATTCATGTACGCCTGATTTCCCAATTTCAATAGCTCCTCTTAATTCTTCTGCTTTGGCTTTTTCGGCAATAGCGCCAGTTTTCAAGTTGAATGCACGCTCACGGAACAATTTGATCTGCGTTGACATGGCCGCTGTTTTTATCGCATGTTCTGGACTTACAGGTAACTCTTCCCCAGCACTATCTTTGGCTATTTGGAAATTAGGGTCTTTCACAGCTTTTGGTTCTGATGGGGGAGTAAACGATTGCGCTCGATCAAAAGCGGCAATTGCATTGGCTTTTGCCGTTTCAGCTGGAGATACAGGAGGTTGTTGCTCTGGTGGTACTTCATTTTGTGTTTCGTCTCCTTCGATTTCGCCACCTTCTTCAACCTTTTCGTCCACTTTCTCGGCTTGTTCCTCAATTTTAGGTGCATTTTCAGTTTCGCG
>JBNKGN010000272.1:0-5046 GCA_050289845.1 Crocinitomicaceae bacterium
CAATTCACTGTTCTCAAAAAAGACAACTACCAACACATGTTTTTTGTTCAACTGTCGCAACATAGGCAATGCACGGCGCATTGAAAACTCAGTCTCGAAATTGGTGAAAAGAACGAGTAATGAACGCGATGTAATCGATTTTCGGATGCTTTGATACAGCAATTCAAAGTTGGCCTCTTTAAAATGCGTTCGTTGGTTGTACAACGATTCTTGAATCCGTCGCATTTGACCTGCGGAACGTTCCGCTGCTAACATCGTTCCAATCTTATCGGAATAGGTCACCAAGCCCGCTTTGTCACCTTTTCTCAAGGCAATATTGGTAAAAACCAAAGAAGAATTGATCGAATAATCAAGCAAAGAAAGTCCATCGAATTCCATTTGCATGTTTCGACTTTTATCAATAATGCAGTAAATACTCTGTGATTTTTCCTCCTGATATTGATTGACCATCAATTCATTACGACGACTGGTTGCTTTCCAGTTGATGGTTTTCATCTCATCTCCCTGAACATAATTCTTGATCTGTTCAAATTCGCTATTATTCCCCAGACGACGGATTTTCTTAATTCCGGCACTTGTCTTTTGCTGTTGAAACACCATTAATTCGTAGCGTTTCATCTGTAACACTGAAGGATAGACGTGAATTGTTTGTTTCAGCGGAATGGTTGTGCTACGAGAAGCCATAAAAAACACCGAACGAATCATCACGAACACGTCTCCAAATTCGAATTCGCCGCGCGCTCCAGGTTTGAACGTATAGTGAAACTCCTTTGAGGCGCCTGGCAAAATGAGACCACTTAATTCTGTGCTTCGATCCTGCATTTCAACAGGATACCCCTCAATCATATTGAATGAAATGGGCTGAACAGTGGTATTGGTAACCCGTAAGGTGACTGGATTTTCGTCGCCCAGATTCAATCGTTCGTTGACCTTGCGCGTTACTTTTAGTGGCGTTTTATTGGAGAATATCAACAAGACGTCGAGTAAGGTGACACCGAACAACACCGCTAGTATAACGTTCGCAACAAAAGCCAACCACGGAAAGGAATACGCCATAATGTACAAGAGCACTGCGCTTGAAAAAACGACGAAAAACCACCGTGTTAAATGTATGTTTGCCAGTACTTTCAAATTATCTAGGAACTTCTACCGTTTTAACGATTTCACGAACAACATCTTCCGTAGAAACGCCTTCCATTTCTGCCTCTGGAGTTAAAATCAAACGGTGGTTTAATACATGGACCGCAACAAACTGAATGTCTTCTGGTGTCACAAAATCACGTCCCCGAATTGCAGCCATTGCTTTCGCCGAACGAATAATTGCCAAAGAAGCTCGCGGTGATCCACCAAGGTAGATTTTCCCATGATTTCTTGTTTTATGCGTGATTTGCGCGATGTATTTCACCAAGTTGTCTTCAACAATTACTTTTTCAACCGTGTCCTGAATTTTTTGAATTTCATCTGCGTTGAATACCGACTTGATATCCTCTAAGGTTGGGGTTTTAATTTGATTTTTGTAGCGATTCAAAATCTCTTCCTCTTCATGCAATTCAGGATATCCCAATTTAATTTTGAACAAGAATCGGTCGAGTTGTGCTTCTGGCAAACTGTACGTTCCCTCTTGTTCGATCGGGTTCTGAGTGGCAATCACCAAAAACGGAAAACTCATAGGATAGCGCTCACCATCGTACGTGATTTGACGTTCTTCCATTACCTCAAACAAAGCCGCCTGGGTTTTCGCTGGAGCACGGTTAATCTCATCAATTAAGACAATATTAGAAAATATGGGCCCTTTTTTGAAACTAAACTCCGAATCCTTCATGTGAAACACCGATGTACCAATGACATCCGAAGGCATCATATCGGGCGTAAACTGAATTCTGGAAAAGCCGACATTCAATGATTTTGAGAGTACTTTTGCCGAGAGCGTTTTTGCCACACCTGGTGCCCCTTCCAAAAGGATGTGTCCATTGGAAAAGATTCCCGTCATGAGCAAGTCGACCATTTCCGTTTGACCAATCACGTATTTTGCCAATTCGCCGCGAACTTCACTCACCTTTTGAGCGACCCACAACAAATCAGAATTTTGACGTTCAAACCCGAAGGATGCTCCCCCGGTAGCAGAAGGAATTGGAGCAGCTTCTTGAGGTGCGGGTGCTGGTTCAGGTGTTGCTGCAGCTTCTCCTGGCATGTATGCGCTGTGATCTGTGTTTGACAACTGTTCTCCACTATTTTGTGGCGTTTCGCCTTGCGGTTCGTTGGTCATTTCATCATCATTTCTCATAATTCTAACGTATGAATGTTGGAGATAAATCGCTCAAACTGTTTCCGATCGAAACGACTCAAATCCCAATAGTTAATAATCAATTGCTTTTTATTTTTCAGTGTTAAAGCGACACCTGACTTCGTTATTTTCGTGGCGAGAATGTCTTCTCTTGAATACGTATGTTTTTTTCCAAATTCGGAATAATAAATCAATGTTTCGGGAGTAACCACCAAATATGGATTCGCTAAACGGAAAATTCCCAACAAGAGCAGGGCAATTCCCAGTGGCCACAAGGCAATCCCAACTCCTTTTGCATTGACAAGAAGGTAGAGTCCACCAAAAATAGAAAGTAAGCCCAACAAAATGAGTACCGACGGCAACAGCAAACTTCTACGGAAGACCAATTCTCTTTTCTTCACCCGTTCTGTCACGGCGTCGGAGATAATCCCCACCTCCCGATAAAAATCGCGCTGACGTTTCCCCATTTCGGTGATCATTTGATCTGTGACCATCGATGCTTCTTTCGTTTCGAAGGTTTGCACCAAATTTTTAATTTCTTCGAGTGGTTTGTTGCTCTTTTCTGCCAAAATCATCAACTCGCGATCCCCTTCTCTTCGGCTTAAATCCACAAAGAAGTGTTTTTGAATATTCGCATAGAAATTCTTGCGCTGTACCTGCAAAAGACCGTATGGGTTCCGTTTCGAGAAATAAATCGATGTGATCGTTTCCGTAAATGCCAGCGTCATGTCTTTGTTTTTCTCAATCACTGGAACAATTGGGCGCTTTCGTCGGGATCTAAAAATCACGTATAGAATCACTCCTGCGATGAGTAACAATAAGCCTGTACGCGAATACGGATTTTCCAAAATCACACGCAGGAAACTATCATCCTCCTTGCCTTCGGTTCCAGATTGATCGTCCGTATCATTTTCTCCCCAATTGTCCGGAAGACGGCCGTATTCCATCAAAATTACATCACGATCTTTGGAAAGAAAATCGATGACATATTTTGAATATTGATAGCCCGCAGGTCGCTTGATTTGGTAGTTGACAAACATCTGTGGATTCGTCTGTAAATACGCTTTCCCTTCTCCGATATTGATGACAATAAAATTGTCCATTTCCATGAACGTTGATAGTGTTTTGGAAGGACCTGCGGTTTCGACATCTCCAAAAGCCAACCATTCTGCCGCCACGGTGTCTTTCTCGTAAAGGTTGAGCATTTCGTACTTACCAGTTGTAGTGAAGACCGTTTCCATTTCCGCGTAATCCGATCGAAATTCGAACTCCTCGAAAAAGGACTCAACTTGTACATCTCGCATTTGATAAAAGCTGATAAAAATATCCGAGCCTTTCTCGACCTGCTTCATTATGGAATCGAAATAATACCGCTCCATCCCAAACGCATTTCCCATAAAGACAAAGGTTTTGCGCTTCTTGTTCATGTGGATCATCGAATCCAGTTGGCGCGGTGTTTCCGCAACGTACATATCGTGTTTTCCGATGTGCGTTTGCAACAAACGGTGGAACAAATAACCTCCGCGTGGATTTTTATCAAACGGCAAATACTTGACTTCCCAATTGGAAGAAGAAAAATAGGCATTCCCATTCGTTTCGTCCTCACTTGAAGAGAACAACCAAACGAGCAATAACATAAATACAATTACGCCCCCAATGAATGTTATTTTTCTACTACTCGTCATCTTTCGGGTCCAATGATTTGTAATAGTTCAACAATGAAGGCTGCAACATCTCGAAGATTTCGCGATCGATTTGGTAGTCACCGTACCACACGAGATCATAAATCCGCACACATTCCATAAACGAAAGGGAACCTTCGCGACCGCCCATTTCCATCACGTAATGGTGATTTGTTTTTTCCTTTTTCCAGCGAATCCATCCTTTTTTGATTAATTCTTTCAAAATGAAGGTAAAATAGATCCGTACGCATTCGCGGTAATCTTCTCGAGCCATCGCGGCTTCCAGTTTCAACTCAAGTTCTGTTTTCGAGATAATTTCGGGGTTCCATTCTTCTTCTACGTCAATCACCACTTTTTCGTCTTTTGGCTGGCGATTTCGAAGAATCACATACACAATGGTCATAGCGAGAGCGATCAAAATAAGCACGAAAACAATTTTCCAGAAACCATCGGATGTTGACGGCAAACTTGTATCTGGCGTCGGCATATCCATGTCAGGATTGGGCATGTTTTTCGGTCGGATTGGAGCCGGTCGCTTTACTTTGGGATCGTATTTTAGGGTGCCTCGTCCGCCACCACGGTCAAATCCACTGTAATCTTTTTGGCGTTGTCGCTGAACTTGTTGGGGTTTGAAGCGAATACTTCCTCCAGATCTTCCGTACATTCTACGTCGCACGGTTTGACTTGGATTGTATTCGTTCTCTTTGATATCGGAAGGCTCACTTGAGAACCAGTCTTGCGGTCCTTTATAGTCGTCGGTACGCTCGTATTTGAGGTATTTTTTTTCTTGTTTCCACGTGGTCGACTTCGGATCTTTCGCTTCCTCCTGCGACCAACTCGATGACGAGAAAAGCAAGCAAACAAACGCTATGTACAACCACCTACTCAAAATCGACAACGGTTTCTTTGTTTCGGCTGCGTTTTCCAAACTTTTTGAATTCCTCCTTCAATCCTTGTGCTTCGTTGCGCTCAACTTCATTGAAAAATGCGAAAGACATCATTACGGCTAAAATGCAAAGGACTACGATAATGTAAAAAGCATACACAAACTGACGGAAGACATTTGCCCAAAAGATATAG
>JBNKGN010000273.1:0-5037 GCA_050289845.1 Crocinitomicaceae bacterium
CTCCAAAAAGAGTGGAGAATGGCATCGTTCTTTTTACGGATTTTGTTGACTTTTCGGTTAAGGCAAAACAAATGAAGCCGCTGCGTTTATTGCAGCGGCTCGAAAAATATTTCACGGAGTTTGATCAGATCATTTCCAAGTACAATCTCGAGAAAATTAAAACAATCGGAGATGCTTACATGGCGTTGTCTGGAGTTACGGAGAACAAACCTAAACCTGCTGTTCGAGCGTGTTTGGCGGCGTTGGAAATCCGTGAATTCATGCGGAAAGAACGCGAATTAGCACAGGCAATGGGCAAAGAGTTTTGGGAAATCAGAATCGGATTGCACATGGGACCTTTGGTTGCTGGAATTATCGGATCAACGAAATACAGCTTTGATGTCTGGGGAGATACGGTAAACATTGCTTCTCGTGCGGAAGCTGCCTCTAAAAAAGGACACATTACCATTACCGCATCGATCGAGGAGCAAGTTCGAAAGTATTTTCAGTCAACCTCACGCGGTGTTATTGAAATTCACAAACGCGGTGGCTCCTTTGAAATGTACTATCTAGAAGCGATTCATCCGAAATACGCACTGACAACGGAAGGGAATTTTGCCAATAGCTTGCTTCGGAATATTTGTGATTTGCCTACGATGGATTTTCATCAAATGCGCGAACACATTTTGAATCGATTAAAGTCGCTGTTGCCAGAAGATATTTCTTACCACGATTTACCGCATACCTTGAATGTCGAAAAGGCAGCACAACGCTATGCAAAATTGGAAGGTCTCACACAAGAGGAAACGTACTTATTGCGAACGGCAGCACTATTTCACGATGCAGGATTCATTCAGCAATACAAAGACAATGAAATTTTTGGTGCAAATATTGCCACGGCTACATTACCCGGATTTGGCTACACCGAGTTTCAAATCAATATCATTCGGAAGATGATTATCAGTACCAGTGCTGGCGTAAAACCCGTTACCTTGTTGGAACAAATAATGTGCGATGCCGATCATGATTATTTGGGAAGACCTGATTACCACAATATTGCCAAGAAATTGCGCAAAGAAATGAGCGACTATGGAACGGCATTTTCCGATTTGGAATGGGTCGATTTCCAACTGAAATATTTACGAGACAAACACGTGTTTTATACAGATTCTGCGAAGAATATTCGTCTTCAAGGGAAAAATGCACGGATCAAAGAATTAATCGAACAGCGCGAAATGCTGACAATAAAATCATGAAAGTTTACACAAAAAAAGGAGATAACGGCACAACGCAATTGATTGGAGGGACGAGAGTTCCTAAAAGTTCCTTGCGAATAGAAGCGTATGGAACCGTTGACGAATTGAATTCATATGTTGGCCTTATCCGCGATCAGGAAATAGCAGCACATCACTTTGATCGTTTGCTTGAAATTCAGGATCGTTTGTTTACCATGGGATCGCTACTTGCAGTGGATGATTCAGGCACGAAAATGCAATTGCCAGAGCTCGTAGAAGCAGATGTTGAAAATTTGGAATCCTGGATTGATACGATGGAAGCAGGACTGGAACCGATGAAGAGTTTTGTGCTGCCCGGAGGTCATACCACCGTTTCTTATGCGCACATTGCCCGATGTGTTTGTCGCCGTGGAGAACGAATTGTCGTGGATTTATCTTCAACCGCGGATTTAGACCCAATCATCGTGCGGTATTTGAATCGATTGAGCGACTATCTATTTGTTCTTTCACGCGCCCTGACTGTTGAATTGAAAGCAAAGGAAATTCCTTGGAAACCAAGAATGTGAGAATTGTTTCGGTGTCGTGTGAATTATCTTTAGGCATTCATTTGGTTTTATCGGAATTAAAATTACTTTTGCGGCAACAACACAAATTTTAGGAGGTATGTACTGGACTTTAGAATTAGCATCCTATTTGGAAGATGCGCCATGGCCCGCAGCAAAAGACGAGTTGATCGATTATGCTATTAGAGCAGGTGCACCGCTAGAAGTGGTAGAAAACCTTCAGGCATTAGAGGACGAGGGAGAGATTTACGAGAGTATCGAAGAAATATGGCCCGATTATCCTTCGCGCGAAGATTTTCTTTTTAACGAAGACGAATATTAAAAAAATCCCGATAGCTTCTTAGCATCGGGATTTTTTTTTGCATCTTGTTCCATGAATTTTTTGGGACACCTGTACTTTTCCAATGGAGACCTCGATCTCATGTATGCCAATTTACAGGGAGATTACATCAAAGGAAAAGATCTGTCTGGGTACCGCCCAATTGTACAGAAAGGAATCTATTTACATCGAACGCTAGACGACTTTATTGACAATCATCCCGCTGTAAGAGCACTGATGAATGCCGAGCTTTACGAACATCTTCCCAAAATTTCAGGAATTGCCGTCGATTTGTATTTCGATCATTTGCTTGCGCGCGATTGGGAACGCTATCATACAACCCCACTCCGCGATTTTGTCAATGCGTTTTATGCACATCAACCAAGTTTTGCCGATTCGTTTCCTGATGATTTTGCATTTATGCTCGATAAAATGAAAACGTACGATTGGTTGTATCAATACCGTTTGTTGGATGGATTGCACCAGGCTTCTAATGGATTGTCCAGAAGGATTTCGTTCGAGAATAAGTTGGGAGACGCATCTACCGTTTTTACCATGAAACAACAAGCGATCGAAAATGCCTTTCAATTATTCATTGCCGACGCACATCCCTTCTTCGAGAACTACTTTAAGAAAATTTAAGACCCGCTGTTGATAATTCGCAAAGTCGGAAATGATGCAGTGTCATTTAAAAGATGTATTTTTCTCTTAGATCAAAATGAATGAAGGACTCAAAAAGAGCGTATTTTTTTCCCTTATTAACGGTGCTACTATTGTGCTCCGCGGTGAGTTGTGTCATGAAAGGGACGCACAAAGACGACGGGGTAGAGGCTTTCATTCGTCCGAATGCGAAAATTGATCTTCCTGAAATTTTAAAACGCGGAAAACTTATTGTTCTCGCAGAAAACAGTTCTACTTCGTACTTCATTTACAAAGGGAAAAAGATGGGGTTTGAGTACGAACTACTGACCCTTTTCGCTGAAAGTATCGGGGTTGAATTGGAAGTGAAGATCGTGAAAAATTTAGACAGTCTAACGACCATGTTGAACCGCGGTGAAGGCGATTTGATCGCTTGTAATTATACGGTAACCAAAGAACGCGGAAAGCAAATTAGTTTTTCGGAAGCTTTTATTCAAACCCAACAAGTTTTAGTGCAGCGCAAACCCGATGGTTGGCAAGAAATGAAAGAGGAAGAATGGAAAGCTGCTTTGATTACCGATCCCATTCAATTGGCGCAAAAAGAAGTCCGAGTCTGGAAAAATTCAAGTTACTATCAGCGATTACTTCATTTACAAGAGGAAATTGGCGATACGATTTTCATCGAAGGGGTACAAGGTACTATTGGTGGAGAAGAGTTGATTGAAATGGTGTCAACCGGACTGATTGATTATACGATTACAGAAGACAATGTCGCTAAGGTGAACGAGCAATTTTTCGACAATCTTTACACGGATTTGGATTTGTCTGTGAAACAAAAAATGGCCTTTGGTTTGCGAAAATCAAGTCCGCTCCTGAAAGCAAAACTTGATGCCTGGTTGATCGACTTCAAAGAGCGCCCGACATACAGTTATATTCACAGGAAATACTTTGAATTGAAGCACGTTTCAAGAGATACTAAATTCAGTAACATTCGACTCGATGGAAACAATATTTCAGAGTTTGACGCACTATTTAAGAAGGCACAGGAAGTTTGTGGTTGGGATTGGCGCTTGATTGCTTCCATCGCGTACCAAGAATCGAAATTTAACCCTGAAGCCCATTCTTTTGGAGGCGCTTACGGAATGATGCAATTTATGCCGAATACAGGACCGCATTATGGCGTATATCCAGATTCACCGCCTTCTGTTCAGATCATGGGAGGAGCGAAGAAATTGATGTCTGATGAAAAATTTTGGAAGAACATTCCCGATGAACTCGAACGAAAAAAATTCGCATTGGCTTCCTACAATGCTGGGCGCGGTCACATTCAGGATGCACAGAAACTGGCCGAAAAATATGGACTCAATCCACTGAAATGGGAAGGACACGTGGAAGCCATGCTTCTAAATCTTTCCAAACAAGAGTATTATCAAGATGAGGTGGTCCGAAATGGAATGCTTCGTGGAACGACAACCTACGCGTATGTCCGTCATGTAATCGAACGGTATTTGGAGTGGGTCACAGAATACGATTGATACTACTCCACAAGACAACGAAAAATTTCGTTTTGCCCTTCGATCATTGCTTTTACGAGGTAAATTCCTGCCGCAAGCTGTAATGGAATGATGGTGTTTCCTACAGAAGTTGCATGGTGGAGTACGTTCCCCTGCATATCGTAAATGTCAATTTCGTAGGGACTCTGCAACGCAGAAAAAATCTCAAACTGTCCATCACGAACGGGATTGACCATAGAAAAGTTCGCATTCATTTGTTCAGGCAGACTGGCAGTGATACAAACGGCACTCAATGGATTCGAGTCTTCCAAAATCCCCTGAGGCGTTAGGTCTTTTCCTACAAATGCAGGATAATCGAGTGTGTAGCGTTCTCCTCTGAAAATGCCATTTTGCGCAAGTGATGGAAGTTGGGTTTGTGAGTACATAATGTTTCCCGAAGGATTTCGATAAACCCAAACGACATTCCCAGAAGGGGTAATTTCAGCCAATTGACCAAGCCCTGTTTCACACAATAGGAAATTGCCATTTTCCAGTTGCATCACGCCACTTTTTTTGGTTTGTGCCATTACTTCCGACAATACGTTCCCATTCCACGACCAATGGAATGTATCAGGAAGAAATAATTGATTCAGGGTATCGTACGAAGTTGAGTTCCATTCGGGAGCAATCAAATGCACCGCACTAAAATTAAAGCTTCCGTCACCACCATTGTTAAACACCGTGATTTTTCCAGCATCCGGAAATCCTGGGGATACCCATTTGCCATCATGGGGCAAAAAAAGTTGTTG
>JBNKGN010000274.1:0-4999 GCA_050289845.1 Crocinitomicaceae bacterium
GCACTTTTCGTATCCCGAAGCGCTTCGTTGGCTGGCCGATAAATACAATGTTCAGATTCCAGAGGACCAACCTCCGACACCGGAAGAATTGGAAGCGATTTCCGAGCGAGAAAGTTTGCACATCATCAATGAATTTGCGCAAAAACACTTTGTGGAGCGGATGCACCATTCCGATGAAGGGAAAAAGATTGGGCTTTCGTACTTTATTGAGCGCGGTTTCCGTCCAGACATCATTGAAAAATTTCAGTTGGGATACTGTCTAAATAAAAGTGACGATTTCACCAAAACGGCTCTTGAAAAAGGCTATAAACTGGAATACCTCGAGAAAATTGGATTGACCAAAACGAAAGAAGATCGTTCCTTCGACTTTTTCCGTGGACGTGTGATGTTCCCTATCCACAGCGTGTCTGGTCGCGTACTCGGATTTGGGGGAAGAACCCTTCAAAACGATAAGAAAATTGCCAAGTACTTCAACTCACCTGAGAGTCTGATTTACAACAAAAGCCAAATTCTATATGGACTGCACTTCGCGAAAGGCGACATTGTAAAATACGACAATTGTTATTTGTGCGAAGGCTATACCGACGTGATCAGTATGTATCAAGCGGGGATCCAAAATGTCGTTTCTTCTTCAGGAACGTCACTTACGCGCGAGCAAATCCGACTGATCAAACGCTACACTAACAACATTACGATTTTGTATGACGGAGATGCTGCTGGAATCAAAGCGTCTTTCCGCGGAATTGATCTTATTCTTGAAGAAGGATTGAATGTGAAGGTGGTACTTTTTCCAGACGGAGAAGACCCTGATTCTTTCGCGAAAAAATCGAGCACCACAGAATTGGAAAGTTACATCTCCGACCACCAGCAAGATTTTATTTCCTTCAAAGTTGATTTGTTGTTGGAAAGTGAAGGCAATGATCCAATCAAACGTGCGCAGTTAATTAAAGACATTTCGCACAGCGTTTCCTTAATCCCCGATCAAATCACCCGAAATGTTTTTGTTCCAGAAGTAGCACAACGTTTCAACATCAAAGAAGAAGTGATTTGGGCGGAAGTGACAAAAGATCGGCAAGAAAATGCAACAAAAAGCCATCAGGAATCTCTTCGTAATCGCCGAGCAGAAGCCCGAACGGAAGCCAAAAGTACACCAACAGCAGCGCCTGCAGAGGAAGATCCTTACGCACACGAGCCAAGTCCTTTCGAAGCGCCTCCGGAAAGTGATCATTTGGTCTCTGAAACCTTACTCGACGATCACAATGAACACGATCTGATGCGTATCATGGTAAAATACGGACCGCTTGCCATTTCCATTGATCAGGTAAACGACCAAGGTGAAAAAGAAAAGGTTGAAACCAGCGTCGCTGAATTAATTTGTCATGAACTGGACATCGATGAACTCACCTTTCAAGTGCCATTGTACAATCGAATGCATCGAATCATTGCCGATGCACTTGCAGAAAACACGTTCTTGAAAACTTCCTATTTTCAGCGTCTGGAAGATCAGGATATAGTACGATTTGTTACGGAAATTGAAATGAACGATCGCGAATTGAGTGCGAATTGGATCACCAAATACAACATTTATACAGCAACCGAAAAAGACAAATTACAACACGCAGTACTTACCTCCATATTTGCCTTTAAAATTTCACGCGTGGAAAAACGTATCGCTGAAATCCGCAAGGAACTCACCAATCCAGAACTGGAAGGTGAAGTAATGATGGACCTTCTTTCCGAACAAGTTAGCCTGGAAAAAGTTAAAAAAATCATCTCAGAAAAGCTCGGTCGCATTATTATTCATTAAGCATGAAACCTGCAGCAATCCTCTTCTTGACTGCGGTCATCTGCTTGGCTCAACTTGGTTCTTGTACCATTCAAAAACGTGTACATCGCAAAGGCTGGCATGTGGAATGGCGAAAGCACTATAGTTCGGAACGGAACACCACAGAGATCCCCGTGGATTCATTGACCGCAACAAATCCAATCAAAGCAAGTATTGTCGATAATTCAATTAAAAATAACCGCTCAGGAGGCAGACAAAATACGCTGTCGGAAGCTTCCAACGTGATCGAAAAACGAGCTAGTAGCGTAAAAAAAGTAGCAGTTACATCACCGACACCCCCCATAAAAACAATCCCTACAAAAACGGTTGTTTCCAAAGATCGCAATCAACAATTATCCGAAGTCCCAACGGAAAAAGCGGAAAAACGCTATAAAATTGCCATCGCCGTATTGATTCTATTAATCATTGTTTCTTTTATCCTCATCCTGTTTCTGTTGAGTACCGCCTCTATATCAATTGTCTTAGCTCCAGAATCGATTCTGAACGTATTTCTAGTAACACTCCTCATTCTCCTGTATTTTGCACTATTAATCACGCTTCTCGCGAATGCAATTATGAATCTAAATGCGATCAAACGCATGCGTACGTTGAAGAATACAAAAAATCAGCCCGAGATAAGCGGATCCAAAAATCAAGAGACGTCTTCCTCCGAACCCAATGTTGCATCACCGCGTTCACCGTCTAATGATGTCACTCCAATTTCTCCCACAGTAAATAAGAAAATGGATAAAAAAAATGGCGTTTTACTCGTTGGCTTCCTTGTGCTATTCGCTGTGCTGGCACTTTTCGTCTTCAAACAATGACGCTACCGAAACAAAGGCACGAAACGACGATTCGTCTCCTATTGTTGTTGCTGTACCATCCCGAATGAAAGGAAATGAAATTGTTTTTTTGTTGGGGTCTTGATAAAAAACTAAACCAACAATCGCTGATACATCCGAACGGTATTCTCCAAGCCGAGGTACAAGGCATCTGAGATAAGTGCGTGTCCAATGGAAACTTCCATCAACGAAGGGATCTTTGCTTTAAAAAATTTCAAATTATCAAGGCTTAAGTCATGCCCCGCATTGATCTCCAGTCCGAGTTCTACCGCAAGATTGGCTGCGTTCACGTATTCAGCAATGGCTGCTTCAGGGTCCCGTGGATATGCTTCTGCAAAAGGTCCCGTGTACAATTCAATCCGATCGACACCGCATTTCGCAGCGTATTCAATATTGACCAAATTCGTATCGACAAAAATCGACGAACGTACCCCCATCTCTCGAAACTGTTGCGCAAGATCGCTGAGCAATGCTTCATTTTCCTTTGTGTCCCAACCTGCATTGGAAGTCAGTACATGAGGTGGATCGGGCACCAAAGTTGCTTGAGCGGGTTTTACGTCACGAATTAAATCCATGTAACGCGCATCGGGATAGCCCTCAATATTGTATTCTGTCGTTACCACCGCTGCTAGATCGTATACATCTTTCGTGGTAATATGACGTTCATCGGGACGAGGATGTACGGTAATTCCGTCTGCTCCAAATCGTTCACAATCAATTGCCACCTGCACTACGCTAGGAACATCTCCACCTCTGGCATTTCTCAAAGTGGCAATTTTGTTGACGTTTACGCTCAATTTCGTTTTCACAGGCACAATTTTTGTCGGGACAAAAGTACAAACAAACTCAGGAATTATAGTACATTAGCACGAACAATGAGAGCAAAGGACTTAATTACCGATGATATCCCTCCGTTGACGCATCTCGACACTGGAGAACGCGCCCTGCACTGGATGGAAGAATTCAAAGTATCGCATCTGGCAGTCTTAAAAAATGGAAATTTTGTAGGCGTTGTCTCAGAAGTTGATATTCTCGATAAAATGGAGCCAAGTCAGACCTTGGACGTACTTTTTCAGCACTTACCAAGACCGTTTGCGTACGCTGGGGATCATATCTATCAAGTACTCGCGAAAATTGCCGAGTTTAAATTGAGTGTCATTCCAATTCTTGATGAAAACGAAGAATATTTAGGATGTAGTACCGTACATCACTTGTTAACGTTGGTTGCCAACACAGGAAGCATCAAGGAGAACGGGGGAATTTTGGTGCTCGAAATGGCAAGAGTCGACTATTCCATGGCGCAGATAGCACAAATCGTTGAAAGCAATGACGCAAAAATCTTGAGTTCGTACATTATGTCGTCGCCTGATTCGACCAACATCGAAGTCACCTTGAAATTGAATCAAATTGAACTCGACCGTATCATTCGTACGTTTGAGCGCTACGACTATATCATTAAGGCATCTTTCCAAAAAAGTGTCCACGACGATGATCTGAAATTCAGATACGACGCGCTCATGAACTACCTCAATCTCTAACGTAATGAATGTTGCCATATTCGGAAAAAAAGTAACGAAGCAAAACGCGGAACTCTACATCGAACTTTTGGGGATTCTGAAAGATTTCGGCTGGACACCTGTCTTTGAAAAGGGATTGAAAGAATTGCTCGTTAAAAAAATTGGAATTGCAGAAGATGCGCATGAATTTTCATCTCACGAAGCACTGAAGACTGGGATTGATTTGAGTTTTAGCGTAGGTGGCGACGGAACCTTTATCCAAAATGTAAAGTTTATTCGAGATTCGGGCGTTCCCGTTTTAGGAATCAATACTGGACGGCTGGGTTTTCTATCCAATGTTTCTCGCGAATATCTCGAAGAAGCAATGGACATGGTCTACAACAAACGCTATTCGCACCAAAAACGTTCCTTAATTCGCGTCAAAGCTGATTTCATCGATTTGGGAGAGAACAATATCGCACTGAACGAATTGACCTTGCAGAAAAAAGACTCCTCATCCATGATTACCGTTCACGCGTCGTTGGAAGGAAAATACCTAAATTCTTATTGGGCCGACGGTTTGATCGTTAGCACACCCACTGGATCTACAGCTTACAATTTAAGTTGCGGAGGACCAATCATAACTCCAGGTTGTCAAGTGCATATTTTAACGCCGATTGCACCACACAATTTGAATGTCCGTCCGATGGTCGTTCCCGATCACATGCCGATCAAATTAAGTATCGAAAGTAGAAGTCGCACCAACTTAATGAGTCTTGATGGCAGTTCACACTCCATTCGGAACGGAGAAGAACTTACCGTATACAAGGCAGACT
>JBNKGN010000275.1:0-4970 GCA_050289845.1 Crocinitomicaceae bacterium
TTTCTTGGCTGGTTTTTTTAGGTAGGTACTCGTATAATGGAAGACAGTTTATGTATTTTTAAATTCCCCATCCCATCTCACAATGAAGGAAGCGCAATTATTCATCGAACGGTTAACACAGGAAAACTTGTGGGAGAAGGAATTCGATGTGGCTCGCAATGATTTTGTAAAAGTCGGAGGGACGATAGATACGCAACTGTATTTTATTGAGAAGGGAAGCCTCAGAATTTATGTCCTGGAAGAGGACGAAGAGCAGACCATTCGTTTTGGTTATCAACAGAATATAATCGTTTCGATGGATAGTTTTATCAACGAAATGCCGTCTGATTTTTACATACAAGCCATCAAGAAAACGCGTTTAAAAGTGATCTCCAAAAAGAGGTTCACTGACTGGATCAACACAGCGTCCTCCTTGCAAAACGGTTGGCAGCGAATCCTTGAACAACTCTTGTTACAACAGCTCGAACGGGAACGCGATCTCCTAACGAGTTCTCCTGTTGAGCGGTATCATCGCGTGCTGAAGCGAAGTCCTCAATTGTTTCAGGAGATACCGAACAAATACATTGCGAATTATTTACGGATGACACCTGAGACCTTATCGCGGATCAAAAAATCTTAATTTCAGT
Organism: Crocinitomicaceae bacterium; assembly: GCA_050289845.1. Classification (GTDB taxonomy): domain Bacteria; phylum Bacteroidota; class Bacteroidia; order Flavobacteriales_D; family Crocinitomicaceae; genus UBA4466. The sequence goes on from JBNKGN010000275.1 coordinate 627, forward strand.
CAATGTTTTTAGAAAAAACGCAGCGGATCTTTGTCTAAAAAACGATTATGAAGATTCGAACAGACGTATTGATCAAAAAACTAAAAGAAGAAACACAGGAACACATCGATAAGGCAGCGGAGTGGAAAACCTTTGCACTCAAAACCCTTAATTCTTCGCCCAATCAACAACAATGGAGTGCACTGCAATGCATCGAACATTTGAATTTGTACAGCAATTACTACAATCCAGAGATTCAAAAAGCGATGGAGGCGCAGCTCACAAATACATCGGATACATTCAAAAGCGGTGTTCTTGGCAATTACTTCGTGAAAATGATGCTTCCGAAGGAGAAAATGAAAAAGATGAAGACCTTCAAAGACAAAAATCCAGCGGGGAAATCGTTGGACCTGGCAGTTTTGGATCGATTTATAGCCCATCAGACCATGTTTCTGGATTTGCTGCAGATGGCCGAAAACAAAGATCTCACGAAAACAAAAACGGGGATCAGTATTTCGAAACGAATGAAATTGCGCCTGGGAGATACCTTTCGTTTTATCGTAGCGCACAATGAACGCCATATCCAACAAGCAGAACGAGCGTTGGGAGTGAAGTAGTTGTCACGAATTTAAAAATCCACGACAACGCTCTCATCAAATGAACATCCTTTTAAGAGCGCATTTAGGGCTGTAAGAAAAATCAATTCAATTTCGTTCGGTTTTCTATATTCGATTGGCATCATTACGACCTTTTTACGCTGCTATTGCCACTCCATTTATAAATTCGTCTGGAGGGTGAGCTGTAGTCGTAAATAATGTACTTTTGTCTTATATTTTCGTGAATATCGCTGAAATGCTCGGTCCCTACGAATATTGGATAAACAGTGTTGCTGGAGGATTCCTCGTGCTGGCGCAAGGCATTTATATTCTTCAGGTAATTAAAAAACAGATTACGCCCAGTCTCTTCACATGGCTCGGTTGGTTTATTTTGGTGGGCGTTAGTTTGTGGTCGCAATGGATCACGTTCGGTTGGCAATGGATTCTTGTGGGGCATTTGTTTTCTGCTTTGGGTTGCTTCGGGATTTTTGTTTCGGCATTACTTACACGAAATTTTCAGGTGCGAAAGCAAGATTATACGTATCTCATTGTCGGTATGGGTTGTGTCCTCCTCTATGTTTTGTTCAAAGATCCTTGGATTACCACAATATTTGCGATCGCTGCCGACCTGATACTCGGGATCCCCACCATTTTGAAAGGAATTCATGCACCGAGAACAGAGAAAACTATCGGATGGAATATTGCCCTTGGGTGTTGGAGTTTGACTTTGGCGACAAGCGTTGATAAGAATGCTATTTATGTCTTATTTCCCTTATATTGCCTGCTTTTCAATCTAACGATGACTTGGTTGACAACGAATAGAAGGATCCGAAATCGAGAAGGAAAACGACTTTTAAAAACGGAAGTAAACTAGGAGATTTTCGCAGTGATTGACGCAATAAATTTTAATTGCTTCCTTCGTGTAAATGTTAGTTCTTTCGCTTCTTATGAACTAAATTTGGTTCCAATTGTATGGAGAAGCGGCGTCCATAAGAAACATTAACCAGTAAAGCCGTTACAATTACGTATGAAAACATTCCTTCTATTATTCGTTCTTCTCACAGGCAGTGCTGCGACCTTCGCACAATGTTGGCAGAAAATTTCTTCACGCTACGACCACGTACTGGCGATTCATGTCGACGGAACACTCTGGAATTGGGGAGGAGCCGTTGGTACTCAGCGCCATTTAACAACACCAACTTTGCTAGATACAAATAATTGGAGCGAAATTGCCACTGGAAAATCCTACCAGGTTGCGATTAAATCCGACGGAACACTTTGGGTTTGGGGCTACAATAGCTATGGCCAATTGGGATTGGGAACAACCACCAATGTCTGGACGATGACTCAATTGGGCACCGATACAGATTGGAGCAAAGTGGCTTGCGGAGGCGATCACACCATTGCTTTAAAAACAGATGGAACGCTGTGGATTTGGGACGCAACAATTACGGGCAACTCGGACTCGGAACCGACCGTACGAATAGCGCAACGCCAACGCAACTGGGAACAGATACCGACTGGACTGAAATTTCGGGAGGTGAATGGCACACGCTAGCAAGAAAAACGAACAATTCTTTGTGGTTCGTCGGAGCTTGTTACGGAACTCAGGTAAGCGCTCTGCATCAAATTGGAGGTACAGCACAATGGAAAACCATGGCGGCAGGTGCATACAGCGATTACGGAATTCGAACAGATGGAACGCTTTGGAACTGGACACAAAACAACGGAAATTATACCAACCTCACGCAAGTAGGAACGGTATCGAACTGGTCGAAAGTCAGTACAAGTCATGAAACACATACTTTATTGATCAATTCCTCTGGTGATCTTTGGGCGCTAGGTTACAATACCTACGGACAACTAGGTGACGGGACGCTCAATTATGCAACGCTTCCTGTGCTAATTAGTAATTCGAATGATTGGGAGCAGGTGAACGCAGGAAACTATTACAGTCTGGCACTAAAAACCAACAAATCTTTCTGGGGATGGGGGAGAAACAATCATTGTCAATTCGGAAACGAGAAGAATAAAGATGTGTTGCAACCCGTTTTGTCGACAGTTCCATGGAAAATGGCAACATCTTCTACCGCTTCTTACAACAGTCACACCCTGGCAATTAAAGAAGACGGGACGCTTTGGGGATGGGGAACGAACAACGACGGACAACTTGGAGATTATACCTCGGTCAATCATCCATTGCCCAATCAGGTAGGAACCGATACAACTTGGCTAACAGTCGCCAACGGATTTCATTTTTCAATTGGCATCAAAGAAGATGGAAGTCTGTGGGGGTGGGGTAGGAATTCCCGAGGTCAATTAGGATTGGGTTCTGGTATCGGAACGAAGAAAAATCCTACGCGTGTCGGAACCGATACCACCTGGATGAAAGTCGCGTGCGGTGCCGAGTTTGTGCTGGCACTAAAAACCGACAGTACACTCTGGGCATGGGGGTACAATTTTAATGGTCCAATTGGGAATGGTACAAATGGATCTACTGCAACCGTATTTACGCCGATTCAAATTGGTTCGGATACCACCTGGACAGATATTGCTGCGGGATATGAACATTCACTTGCACTGAAGGCCGATAGTTCTCTGTGGTCTTGGGGATATAGCATTTATGGGCAATTGGGACGTTCTGGAAGTAGTCTTGTTCCAAATCAAGTCGGTACCGACAAGTGGCTAGAAATTGCTGCTGGTGGATTTCACTCACTCGGTATTCAAGCAGATAGTTCGTTGTGGGCATGGGGACGTAATAATTACGGGCAACTGGGGGATAATACCGGAAGCAATCGTTCAACGCCAACAACCATCGCCGCGGGAAGTACCTGGTTGGCTATTGAAGGAGGTTACGAACATTCAGTGGGGATCGATAGTCAGGATTCTCTTTGGGGATGGGGACGCAATGCTGTTGGACAATTGGCAGATTCGACCAGCTATTTCACGGCTTCTTCCGTATATGTTCCAACGAAATCAAATGCCTTGGATTCCTACAAAACACTTGGTGCAGGCGCTTTGAATAGCATTGCCATTACGTCGGCGGGCGAGTTGCAAACGTGCGGAGATGGTTATGTAGCGGATTACAACTTAAACTTCACACAATTAGGCTACTTAACCCAAACACCCACCCAATGGAATTCTTGCAATTACTGTCCGCCAACTACATTCAGTTACAACGATACCATTTGTTTTAATGATTCACTTTTGTTTGATGGAGCGTATCTGTACACTTCTGGAACCTATATGCAAACCCTGACCAATTCAAATGGCTGTGACAGTACGGTTACACTCAATTTAACAGTGCGAAACGAATTGGTGGGAACGGATGTACAAACTGCCTGCGATTCGCTTCTATGGATCGACGGACTCACATATTATTCGTCTACAAATACGCCAACCTTTGTCCTATCGAGCAGCGTTGGGTGTGATTCTACCGTTACGTTGGATTTGACTATTTTAAATTCAAGCACAAGCACAGATACGCAAATTGCCTGTGATTCCCTGATTTGGATGGACGGTATAACGTATTACACTTCGAACAATAGTGCGACGTACCTGCTAACCAATGCGGTTGGATGTGATTCGTTGATTGTACTCGATCTCACGATTAACAACAGTACAACTGGAACGGATACACAAACGGCTTGTGAAGCATTCACGTGGATCGATGGCAATACATACACAGCTTCGAACAATAGTGCGACGTACGTGCTAACCAATGCGGCTGGATGTGATTCGTTGATTGTACTCGATCTCACGATTAACA
>JBNKGN010000276.1:0-4934 GCA_050289845.1 Crocinitomicaceae bacterium
ATAACGGTTCGCGAAAATGGATTGACAGTCATCACGTTCTAATGCCTGTACCAATTCGATTTGAGTTGGTCCCAGCAAACGCGCGAATGGTCCACGTCGTTCTGATTTGTGTTTTAGTAAAACCCGACGCACTTTTTTGTCGCCTCCTGGCAATCCTTTCAAATCGTCGAAAGTCCCTGTTTCATCGTAAACAATGGTTTCATATTCGAGAATGTCTTGATACAACGTAAGGGCTTTATCGATGTCGCTCACGCCAATCATTGTTCCTGCCACTCCACCACATTTCGATGCGTGTCCCGTAGCGCGGAACCAACCTTTTCCTTCAACTATGTTGAAAATGTTGCCGTTGGGATCTTTTGCAAAAAAGGATTTTTCTCCGTTCGGAGCGGTACTTAATTCCCCAACGATCTCCGCACCATTCTCTTTAAAATAATGGTAAGAGGCTTCAACGTCGTAAGATTTGATTCGGCAAACATACAAACCGTAATCGCCTAATTGAATGTCGAATGTTGCTTTTTCTGTGGGGCGCGAGATAAATTGCCAAATCTCGAATCCGCCACCTCCGTCCATACTCAAAGCCAACGTAGCTGTTCGTGAGTGAACCGTATCTCCCGTATAGCGTGTCATGAGAGGAGCTTCTGCCGCTTCTTCAAAAACACGAACGTTGACGCCAAAAAACTTTCGGTACCATTTCCAAACTGCCTGAACATCGGGAACTCCAATGCCCATTTGCTGAATACCACAAATAATTTTTTCCATAGTGCAATTTAATCCCCGCAAATATACGTTTCCTTAGCGAATCGCTCGCTCATTGAAGAGCACATATCCCATACTGAATTGAAAAGAAAGTGGGATTTCTTGTAGCGGGAAAAAGTTGGTTGTAAATCGAATAGGACCGATGAAGCTGTTAAAAATTGCTGATGCAGAAGCCATTATAGTGGAGTTTTCAAGGCTCGATTCAAGTGCCAATGTGCCATCGTCGAATTGTCGCAATTGCATGAATGGCTGATAGAAATAGGCATCGAGTCGAAGATCGATTTTCTTTTTAATGGTAAAAATCGTGTTGATACCAGCGGCGATAAATTGCGGAGACCGGTATTCAGGTAGGAAATAGGTTTTTGCGTCAGGAACCAAAGAAAATTCCGTCATTGAGAGTAGCGATGCCGTGTAATTCGCAAACAACGTTTGACTATTCGAAACCATTTGACCGTGCAATCCTAAATGAAAAAATGGCAGATCTACTACGAAGGATTGATAATCCAATCGCATATTTAACCAGGAATGATTTTTTTCAATGTCAAAAGGGATCAAGGATGTTGATCCTGACATGGTGCGTTCGTGGCCACCCACGTATTTCATTTGAAAACTGAGGTAGTTTCCCGAATTCGCAAACTGCTTTCTGTTTAAAGAGTTTAAAGTAAGTTTTAAATAGGCTGACCATCCATCGAAATTGGTGATGTCTGCAGTATCGGTATTGCTGAAATTATCGATTTGATAATAGCTGTCGTCCAATTGAAATGCCCGCAACCCAACTGTAGATTTGATATTATTCGTGATAGGTTGACTGATTTCACCGCCCAAATAAATTTCGTTTTGAACGAGAAATGAGGGTTTGGATTCCTCAAAGAAAGTAGCGAAACTCCGGAAGTAATCCCAGCGATTTAAGGTAAAATATCCTCGCAGAGAAATGGGGTACACCGCGGGCAAATCCAAGGTCGATGAAGCTTGAGCGGATCCATAAAATTTTCCGAAATACGATTCCAATTTGGTTTTTGTACTTACCCGACCGATTGTTTGATAGGTGATCCCAAAATAGCCAGTATTGACAGGGCGCGATGAAATGTGTCCTCCGATATCCAATTTAAAATCCTTTGCCTTTCGAACATCAACATCCAAACTATAGGTACTATCCGAGTTTTTTGTAATCGTTGGGTACAAAAATTCGACTTGTTGCGCCGCGTATAGTCGGTAATAACGTTTCTCTAATTCGTCCTGATTCAGTTGTTCGTTTTTCTTTGGACGGATAAGCGAGCGTTGCGCGTAACGAATGTTTTTCCCGCTGGAAGCACTTTTTACCTCCGAAATTGTGAATGGGATTGTCTTTTTGCGAAATTCCATGCGGCGCTTTTGAATACTATCGGCATTGTCTTTGGACGGAATGTACAGACCAATTGAATCCAGTTGCGCAATGGTAGCATCGTAACCTTCTTGAATGGATTTTTCCGCACTCGCCCGACTAAAATCAAAGGAAGTAGACGGTGCTTTGGGTTCAATAACGATTCCTTGCTCGCAGGGCAGCTCAAATAAGGTGTGGGTAACGAGCATGTTCGTGAGCTGACCGATCAAATCGTCTTCTTCGGGTGGGCTGGCATTGTACGAAACATTACTTCCGATGATATAGTCTGGGTTGAATTGATCGTACATCACATCCGCGGGAAAGTTATTGTAAAGCCCACCGTCAAATAATAGCACGCCATCTATTCGGATCGGATAGAAATAAAAGGGATAGGTCATCGATGCCCGCACGGCAGCATTCAAATCTCCATCGGCGAAAATCACAGGATTTTTTTTCTCAATATCAGCCGCAACGCAGCGAAAGGGAACAAATAAGCTATCAAATTGTTTCTCGTTTGATGCAGAGACAGACCCCAACAGGTGTAACATTTCGAAATCGAGAAAAGCCGAGGAGGTAAAATTGGTAGGCAATACACGTTGAATCAAACTATCCTTTGAGAAGGAGAGACTGACCATACCCGAGTGCAATTCGTCTTCTCTCAGAAGAAAATGCTGTTTGCGTTGCAAGTCACCGCTTGCCATCAATTCAAAATCATGGTCGAGAACGAGGGCTTCAATTTCGCTAGGACTAAATCCTGCAGCATAAAGACTTCCAATGAGTGCACCAGCGGAAGTTCCCGTAATATAGTCGATAGGGATGCCGTTTTCTTCCAACGCTTTTAACACGCCGATATGGGCAAGTCCACTTGCACCACCACCGCTTAATACCAATCCGACCTTTTGTTGCGCGAAGGAGTGGTTAAGAAGCATGAAAGTAAAAACAAGGGTATATAGCTTGTTTGCGCTCAATTTCGTTCTTTTGTACAAAAATAAGACATATTCCCATAACAAATTTGGCATGAAAGAAGAGGTAACAAACGAAGGTGCGTTGATAATCACTGTAAAAACACTTTTCGGATTGGAAGAGGTGTTGAAAGAAGAGCTTGCCGAATTGGGGTATACGAGCGCTGTAATTTTAAATCGCGCAGTCCAATTGAAAGGGGATTGGCGCGATGTCTATTATTTAAATGTGCATTTGCGTTGCGCTATTTCCGTTTTAGTGGAGGTGAAGAAATTCAATATCCGGGACGAAGATGATTTGTACAAGCAAAGCATGAAGATCGATTGGACGCAATATTTCTCCATTGACAAAACCTTTGCGGTGAAGGGAGCCGTATTCTCAGATTTCTTCTCGCATTCGCAATATCCTTTCTTAGTTGTGAAGGATGCGATCGTGGATACGTTCCGTAAGAAATTTGACGACCGACCAAATGTGAACATCAAGAAGCCTCAAGTAATGTTTGACGTGTACATCAATAAAAAGGAAGTCACCGTTTCGTTAAATACGTCTGGAGCGCCTTTGTTTCAGAGAGGGTACCGTGAATCAACAGGGATTGCTCCAATGAACGAAGTAGCAGCCGCGGGACTATTGCGTTTGGCGCGATGGGACAAGAAATCAACTTTGATTGATCCATTTTGCGGATCGGGAACTTTGTTGATTGAAGCAGCTTTGATGGCGGCAAATATCCCTGCGTTGATTGAACGACAGCATTTTGCCTTTAAAAATTTCGCCAATTTTCAACCAGAGATTTGGGACGAAAGTCAAGAAAATATTCAAACGCGTGTCACAGAATTGCCGTGTAAAATTGTTGGATCAGATATCAGTGCCGAAATGGTAATGAAAGCACGTAGAAACCTTCGCGGCTTGCCAATTGGGCGTTTTGTGGAGGTAAATGTCGATGCTTTTGCGGATGTAAAACGACCGTCAGAAACAGGTGTTATGATTTCCAATCCACCTTATGGTGAACGTATGGGGGAGGAGATTGAAGAACTCTATGAAGGGTTAGGTAACTGGATGAAATCTGAAATGAAAGGCTTCGATTGCTGGATCATCTCCTCGAATTTTGAAGCGTTCAAATTTGTTGGTTTGCGTCCCGATGCGAAGATCAAAATCTACAACGGAAGTTTGGAATGCTCGTTCCGTAAGTACTCTATTTACGAAGGTTCAAAGAAAGGAAAGTACATGACAGATTCGGAAGGTGGTCAGGTTGAGAGTTGAAGACTGGAGATGACTGCTTTTAGAAAACGATTAGAAGAGAGGTGATTGATTCCATTGTAACTCAGAATTCTTTAGCAAAAAAAAAGACCGTTCTTTCGAGCGGTCTTTTTTATAAGGGGGTAATCTATCGTATTATCGTTTCGTTACATCTACGTAGTTGCGTTCTGTTGCTCCTGTGTAAATTTGGCGTGGTCGACCAATTGGTTCACCATTTTCAATCATTTCTTTCCATTGTGCAATCCATCCAGGAAGACGTCCGATAGCAAACATTACGGTGAACATTTCCGTTGGAATTCCGATTGCTTTGTAGATGATTCCTGAGTAGAAATCAACATTTGGATACAAGTTACGAGCTTTGAAGTATTCGTCTTCCAGAGCAACTTTCTCCAATTTCTTCGCGATGTCCAACAATGGATCGTCAACACCCATTTTGTCCAATACATCGTCACATGCTTTTTTGATGATCGTTGCGCGTGGATCGAAATTTTTGTAGACGCGGTGACCGAATCCCATCAAGCGGAAAGAATCGTCTTTGTCTTTTGCTTTCGCTACCCATTTGTCAACATCACCACCATCATCAGCGATTTGTTGCAACATTTCG
>JBNKGN010000277.1:0-4904 GCA_050289845.1 Crocinitomicaceae bacterium
CTCTCGCTGCATCACGGACAGCCATGTGTTCTTCTGATAATTCAAAATTCATATCTGGTGCTTTAATTATGTCAAAAATTGGAAGACCAAATTTAACGTTTTAGTTTTGATTTTTCTACTTTTAGATCGATGAGTTTACACACAATTATCGGAGCAATGTCGGGTACTTCTATGGATGGATTGGATCTTTCACTCTGCCGTTACAAAGAATCCGAATCTGGCGACTATTCGTACGAAATAGTTAAAGTCGCAACGATTCCCTATCCCGATGATATACTCCGCGCGTTGGAACAATCGAAAACGCTCCCCCCCGAAGCTCTTTTTGCGTTAGACAAAACGGTCGGAAAATTTATTGGAGAACAGATAAATACATTTATTGATGCGTCTCCATGCCCCAAAGCCAACATTGATGCCATTGCTTCCCATGGACATACCGTATTTCATCAACCCGAAGCGGGGTTTACTGTACAAATCGGTTGCGGAGAAACGATTGCTTTTCTCACAGAAATTCCCGTCATCAATGATTTCCGACAAAAAGATGTCGTTGCTGGTGGTCAAGGCGCCCCTCTCGTACCAATGGGAGACATCCACCTTTTTAAAGGAAAAGCAGCTGCTTTTTTAAATCTGGGCGGTTTTGCAAACATTACCTTACCTGGCTCCCCTACCCTTGCATTTGACATTTGTCCAGCGAATCTGCCGCTAAATTCGATTGCACTTCAGTTGGGACACCGCTATGATGCCGAGGGGAATTTGGCTCGTAAAGGCATTATCGACGAAAATATCCTGGCACAATTGAACGGATTGGCGTTTTATCATCGAGAACCACCAAAATCCCTTGGAACGGAGTGGCTCGAAAACGAATTTATGACGCTTTTAGAAACAATCCCCGAATTACACGATCAACTTCGGACGGCGATTGCTCATATCGCGACTCAAATTGGAAAGATTTGTAAAAAACAGGAGATTTCCTCGCTGTACATCACTGGTGGCGGCACATACAATACTTTTCTACTGGAAGAAATTGAAAAAGCAGGAAATTGCACAATTGTTCTTCCATCTCCAGCCGAAATTGAATTCAAAGAAGCCATCATTTTTGGATTTTTAGGCATGCGTTACCTTCAAGGTAAAACCAACGTACTTTCCTCGGTAACAGGAGCTACGAAAGATGTTATGGGTGGGGTTTTACATCTCCCGTAAGGTTATCAAAAATGCCTGTTGGTAACTCCATTTAAAACCCCTTTCAATTTGATAAGTGGTTCAAGAACTTTGTTAACTTTGCTTCGCTTAAAAGTATATTTATCGATGAAAGATTTACTCGAAAAATTCGAAAACAAAAGACCTGAAATTGTTTTTGAATGGCAAGATTCCGAGACGGAAGCCGAAGGATGGGTCGTAATCAACTCTCTTCGCGGCGGTGCTGCAGGTGGAGGAACCCGAATGCGTGTTGGTTTGGACAAGCGCGAAGTTGAATCACTTGCTAAAACAATGGAAGTGAAATTCACGGTAGCTGGACCTCCAATTGGCGGTGCTAAATCTGGAATCAATTTCGATCCAAACGATCCACGAAAAGAAGGTGTTTTGCGTCGTTGGTACGCTGCTGTAACTCCACTTTTGAAACATTATTATGGAACGGGAGGAGATTTAAACGTCGATGAAATTCACGAAGTGATTCCAATTACGGAAGATTGTGGTGTTTGGCATCCTCAAGAAGGAGTTTTTAACGGCCACTTCCAACCAAGAGACGCACAAAAAATTCACCGTATTGGACAATTGCGCCAAGGTGTACTAAAAGTGATCGAAGACACAAAATACTCACCAGACGTAGCCAAAAAATACGTGGTAGCTGACATGATTACGGGTTATGGCGTTGCAGAATCGGTAAAACATTTTTATGACATTTACGGTGGTTCCGTTGAAGGCAAACGCGTGATCGTTCAGGGCTGGGGTAATGTTGGATCTGCTGGAGCCTATTATTTGGCGCAACAAGGTGCTAAGATTGTTGGAATCATTGACCGCGTGGGTGGATTGATCAACGAAAACGGATTTAGCTTAGAAGAAATCAGACATCTTTTTGTAACGAAGAACGGAAACGCATTGAATCACCCAGAGATGTTGTCTTTCGATGATGTCAACGCAAAAATTTGGGATTTGAAAGCGGAAGTTTTCATTCCATGTGCAGCTTCACGTTTGATTACAGAGAATCAATTGGATCGTATGATTGCGGCAGGAATGGAAGTTATTTCCGCTGGAGCGAACGTACCGTTTGCGGATCCGGAAATTTTCTTTGGACAAATTGCCGACAAAGCCGACAACAATTTAACGGTGATTCCCGATTTCATTTCAAACTGTGGAATGGCGCGTGTTTTTGCCTATTTGATGAGCAACGATATCAAAGAATTGACCGACGAAGGAATTTTCTCCGACACGAGTGAAATCATTCGTAAAGCCATCGCGAACACAAAATCTATTAATCCAAATAAAACAGGAGTAGCAAAAGCATCGTTTGGATATGCTTTGGAACAACTCGTATAATTGCTAAGCTAAAACTCTAAACTATGGAAATTTTTATTGTATCCGTCTTCGTACTCGGTTACCTGGCGATCACTCTAGAGCACAACTTAAAAATCGACAAATTGATCCCCGCCCTCATTATGATGGCGCTTGCATGGGCAGGAATTGCGTTCGGACTGGATAATTTTTCGAATTGGTTCGACAGCCATAACTCAACGCTCATCGATGGATTTGGAAGTTTTGGACACGAAGAACGCAGTCACCTCTTTGAAGGTACCTTATTGCATCACTTCGGAAAGACCTGTGAAATTTTGATCTTCCTGGTCGGAGCGATGACTATTGTGGAAATTATCGATCACTTCAATGGTTTCCAAACGTTTAAGAGTATTATCAAAACGCGTAAAAAACGTACGCTGTTATGGATCGTTTGTATCCTTGGATTTATTCTTTCTGCGATTATTGATAACCTTACGGCAACGATCGTGTTGATTACCATTCTTCGTAAAATCGTCACCGATTCGCAATTGCGTGTTTGGTACGCGGGGATGATCATCATTGCGGCAAATGCTGGAGGTGCCTGGTCACCTATTGGAGACGTTACAACAACGATGCTTTGGATGGCGGATAAAACTTCGGCATTAGAATTGATAACACAATTGTTACTTCCTTCATTAGTTTGTATGGCATTACCGACATTCATAGCGACATTACTTCCAGTCTTTAAAGGAGAAATCCCAGTGACAGAAGAGAAAACCGAGACCAATAGAAATGGGGCATTGATGCTTATTTTAGGTTTGATGATGATTGTTTTCGTTCCAATTTTCAAAACGGTAACGCACTTGCCGCCATACATGGGAATGATGCTTTCACTTGGAGTCGTTGCTTTGGTAGCTGAATTTCGAAGTAATCGTGAATTCTCTTTGTCGAGTGTAACTGAAGAAGAATCACATGGGGATCATGCTAGTAGCCCAACATTCCGTGCATTGAGTAAAATTGAAATGCCTTCTATTTTGTTCTTCCTAGGGATTTTGATGACTGTAGCTGCGTTGGAATCGCTTGGATTGATTTACAATTTCGGTCAAACCGTTAATGCATCGATGCCTGAAAACGTATTTGTCACCTTGCTTGGTGCAGGTTCGGCTGTAATTGACAACGTTCCTTTGGTGGCTGCGTCAATCGGAATGTTCCAACACGAAATCGATCACGACACATGGCACTTTATTGCCTACGCCGCTGGAACAGGTGGAAGTATGTTAATCATTGGATCAGCCGCAGGTGTGGTTGCGATGGGAATGGAAAAAATCTCCTTCTTCTGGTATTTGAAAAATATCAGTTGGTTGGCGTTAATTGGTTATATTGCTGGAGCTGGTGTGTTCTTGCTGATGTAAAGTAATAATAAGTATAATTTACCGTTAAAATGAATATGAACTTAACTCTCCCTCTTCAAGTAGAAATTGCTGGTGACGCTGCAAATGCTGCCGACGCGACAACTGGCGTAGAAAAAAAGGCGATCTGGGACATCATCGTTCAATCGAGTGATAGCACCTTTGGTTTGCTGATTAACGTGATCCTGGCGTTGATGCTGGGCTATGTGATCTTCGTATTCGTGGAACGTTATCTTGCCTTGCGCAAAGCCTCCAAAGAAGAAGCTGGATTCCTTTCCAAAATCAAGGATTACATGCTCGATGGAAAAATCGACTCGGCGAAAGATTACTGTTCCCGTTCGAACAATCCGTCGGCTCGAATGATTGAAAAAGGAATTTCACGTTTGGGACGTCCATTGGATAGTATCTCGGCATCGATCGAAAACACTGGAAAATTGGAAGTCCTTCGACTAGAGCAACGCCTAAGCTTTTTGGCAACATCAGCAGGAGCAGCTCCGATGATCGGATTCCTTGGAACGACAATTGGTATGATTATGGTATTCATCGACTTGATGAGTACAAATGATTTGAGTGTTCAAACAATTGCTCCAGGAACAATGACCGCAATGGTAACAACTGTAGAAGGTTTGATTGTGGGGATTATCGCTTATGTGGGATACAACTTTTTGGTGGCAAAAATCGGACGCCTTGTGTATCAAATGGAAAACGATGCACTTGAATTTATGGACTTGCTTCACGAACCTGGTAAATAATTAACTATGGACCTCAGTTCGAATAATAAAATAAAAGTAGAAGGCGGAATGGCCTCTATGACCGATTTGGTCTTCTTGTTGCTAATCTTCTTCATCATTATGAGTTTGATGAGCAACAACCAGATGACTGTCGACTTGCCGCAAGATTCGGATAGAATCCCCGAGAAGAACCCGAGTCAAGTGGGCGTTGCTATCACGGAAGACAACAGCTACATTTTGGTTGCAGGAGGTGTTGAAAGCGCACCGAGTGATTTTG
>JBNKGN010000278.1:0-4888 GCA_050289845.1 Crocinitomicaceae bacterium
ATTGAATAAAAAATTGAAAGTAAACATGGAGGAAACTTCACGTGTACTTACAAAAGCAGACATTATTTCGATTATCAAATATTTGATCGAGTTGATTAACTCGAAAGCAGATGTGGATGATATCGATCACTTGTCAAACAGACGTGTACGTACCGTTGGTGAACAATTGTACTCACAGTTTGGTGTTGGTTTGGCGCGTATGGCACGTACCATCCGTGAACGTATGAACGTTCGTGATAACGAGGTCTTTACACCAATCGACCTTATTAACGCGAAAACGTTGTCATCCGTGATCAACTCGTTCTTCGGAACCAACCAATTGTCTCAATTTATGGACCAGACCAACCCGCTTTCTGAGGTAACTCACAAGCGTCGTTTGTCTGCGCTCGGGCCTGGTGGTCTTTCACGTGAAAGAGCAGGGTTTGAGGTTCGTGACGTTCACTACACGCACTACGGTCGTTTGTGTACTATCGAAACGCCAGAGGGACCAAATATCGGTTTGATCTCCTCACTTTGTGTCTTTGCAAAAGTGAACAAACTTGGATTTATTGAAACACCTTACCGCGACGTTGTTGACGGTAAAGTAGATACCAAAAAAGAACCAATTTACCTTTCAGCTGAAGAGGAAGACGAAAAAATCATCGCGCAAGCGAATGCGAAAGTCGATGATAAAGGAAACTTCTTGACAGATGTTGTGAAGGCACGTTTGGGACATGACTTCCCAGTTGTGGCTCCAGAAAAATTGAGTTTGATGGACGTAGGTGCTAACCAGATCGCTTCTATCGCGGCCTCTTCTATTCCTTTCTTGGAACATGATGATGCGAACCGTGCGTTGATGGGATCTAACATGCAGCGTCAAGCCGTTCCATTGTTGCGCCCAGCTTCTCCGATCGTAGGTACCGGAATTGAAGAATTGGTAGCAAAAGATTCACGTGTTTTGATTAACGCGGAAGGAACGGGTGTTGTGGAATATGTAGACGCCAACGAAATCGTAATTCGTTACAATTGGACGAAGGAAGATCGTTTGGTAAGCTTCGATGACGAAGTGACGCGTTACCCATTAACCAAATTTGCAAAAACCAACCAGGGAACTTGTATCAACTTGAAACCAATCGTTCAGAAAGGAGACAAAGTAGAGAAAGGACAAGTACTTTGTGAAGGATATGCAACGCAACAAGGAGAATTGGCCTTGGGTCAAAACTTGAAAGTAGCGTTCATGCCTTGGAAAGGATATAACTTTGAGGATGCGATTGTGATTTCAGAACGTGTAGTACGTGACGATATCTTTACTTCGATCCACATCGATGAGTACTCATTGGATGTACGCGACACGAAACGAGGAATGGAAGAATTGACTTCAGATATTCCAAACGTTAGTGAAGAAGCGACAAAAGATTTGGACGAAAACGGTTTGATCCGAATCGGTGCTGAGATCAAAGAAGGCGACATCCTTATTGGTAAAATTACGCCGAAAGGAGAAACGGATCCGTCACCAGAAGAGAAATTGCTTCGCGCAATTTTCGGAGACAAAGCCGGAGATGTGAAAGATGCATCGTTGAAAGCGGGACCATCACTTCGTGGAGTCGTAGTAGAAAAGAAATTGTTCTCACGCGCAGTAAAAGATCGTAAAGCGAAAGCACAAGACAAACCAATTTTGGAGAATCTTGATGCAGAGTACGAGAAAGAGCACGCAGCATTGAAGAACATTTTGGTGGATAAATTGTTGGACATCATTGGAGAAGGAAAATCTGCAGGGGTATTCAACAACTTTAAGGAAGAAATTATCAAGAAGGGAACCAAGTTCTCCGCGCGTAACTTAAACGCAATTGATTTCTCGATTATCAATCCAACCAATTGGACGGAAGACGCGAATGTGAATACATTGATCGGTCGCGTAATCCACAACTTTAATATCAAGTCAAACGATTTACTTGGAACGTACAAGCGTAAGAAATTCCACATTTCTGTGGGAGACGAGCTTCCAGCAGGTATCATCAAAATGGCGAAAGTTTACGTAGCGAAAAAACGTAAATTGAAAGTCGGTGATAAAATGGCGGGACGTCACGGAAACAAAGGTATCGTTGCAAATATCGTTCGTCAGGAAGATATGCCATTCTTGGAAGATGGAACACCAGTGGATATCGTGTTGAACCCATTGGGGGTACCTTCTCGTATGAACCTTGGACAGATTTACGAAACTGTTTTAGGTTGGGCAGGTGAAAAACTCGGAATCAAATTCGCCACACCAATTTTCGATGGAGCACATCCTTCAGAAATTGATGATTGGACTGAAAAAGCGGGAGTACCGAAATCAGGAAA
This sequence comes from Crocinitomicaceae bacterium, assembly GCA_050289845.1. Taxonomy (GTDB): domain Bacteria; phylum Bacteroidota; class Bacteroidia; order Flavobacteriales_D; family Crocinitomicaceae; genus UBA4466. The sequence goes on from JBNKGN010000278.1 coordinate 2,320, forward strand.
AACATACTTGTATGACGGTGGTACTGGAGAGCGTTTCCACCAGACGGCGACGGTAGGTGTGATTTACATGCTGAAACTATCGCACATGGTTGATGACAAAATGCACGCACGTTCAATCGGACCATACTCACTTATTACGCAACAGCCGCTTGGTGGTAAAGCACAGTTCGGTGGTCAGCGTTTTGGAGAGATGGAGGTTTGGGCACTCGAAGCATTTGGTGCATCGAACATCCTTCAGGAAATTTTGACAATTAAGTCCGATGATGTAATGGGTCGTGCGAAAGCATACGAAGCGATCGTGAAAGGAGACAACATTCCTGAACCAGGAATTCCTGAATCGTTCAACGTATTGTTGCACGAGTTGAGAGGATTGTGTCTCGACGTTTCTATGGACTAATAATCATCGTACTGAATTAAGAAGAAAGAATTATGGCTTACAGAAAAGAACAACCAAAAAAGCAAAGTAGCTTCAATAAAATCACGATCTCTTTGGCTTCTCCGGAATCCATCTTAGAGAAGTCAAGTGGTGAAGTACTAAAGCCTGAAACAATAAACTATCGTACCTACAAACCTGAAAGAGATGGTTTGTTCTGCGAGCGTATTTTTGGACCTGTTAAAGATTACGAATGCCACTGTGGTAAATACAAACGTATCCGATACAAAGGAATCGTATGTGACCGTTGTGGGGTTGAAGTAACCGAAAAGAAAGTACGTCGTGAGCGTATGGGACACATTTCACTTGTCGTTCCTGTTGCACACATCTGGTATTTCCGCTCGTTGCCAAATAAAATTGGTTACTTGTTGGGATTGCCAACCAAAAAATTGGATCAAATCATCTACTACGAACGTTACGTAGTTATTCAAGCCGGAATTGCACAAGCTGCAGACGGTGAAGAATTGAAGCGATTGGATTTCATGACGGAAGAAGAATACTTGGACATCCTTGATGCACTTCCAAAAGAAAACCAATACTTAGAAGATACAGATCCAAACAAATTCATCGCGAAGATGGGAGCTGAGGCGTTGTACGACTTATTGCGTACAATGGATTTGGAAGAAACTTCGTACAACTTGCGTCACCAGGCAAACACTGAGACTTCTGTGCAACGTAAAAACGAAGCATTGAAACGTCTTCAAGTAGTGGAAGCAATGCGTGAGTCACAAACCCGAATTGAAAACCGTCCAGAATGGATGATCGTCAAAGTGGTTCCAGTGATTCCACCAGAATTGCGTCCGTTGGTGCCGTTAGATGGTGGACGTTTCGCAACGTCGGATTTGAACGACTTATACCGTCGTGTTATTATCCGTAACAACCGTTTGAAACGTTTGATCGAGATCAAAGCGCCGGAAGTAATTTTGCGTAATGAGAAGCGTATGCTTCAAGAGTCTGTTGATTCATTGTTCGATAACTCACGTAAATCTTCAGCGGTAAAAACAGAGTCGAACCGACCATTGAAATCACTTTCAGATTCATTGAAAGGGAAGCAAGGACGTTTCCGTCAAAACTTGCTAGGTAAACGTGTGGATTATTCAGCACGTTCCGTAATTGTCGTTGGACCAGACTTGAAATTGCACGAATGTGGTTTGCCAAAGGATATGGCAGCCGAACTTTACAAGCCATTCATCATCCGTAAGATGATCGAACGTGGAATCGTAAAAACAGTGAAATCTGCGAAGAAAATTGTAGATCGTAAAGAGCCAGTAGTTTGGGACATCCTTGAGAACGTATTGAAAGGACACCCAGTATTGCTTAACCGTGCTCCTACGCTTCACCGTTTAGGAATCCAGTCATTCCAACCGAAATTGATCGAAGGAAAAGCAATTCGTTTGCACCCGTTGGTAACAACAGCCTTCAACGCCGATTTCGATGGTGACCAGATGGCGGTTCACTTACCTTTAGGGAACGCTGCAATTTTGGAAGCACAATTGCTGATGCTGGCCTCACACAATATCTTGAACCCTGCGAACGGTGCACCAATTGCCGTACCATCACAGGATATGGTATTGGGACTTTACTATATTACAAAAGGTAAAATGTCCACAAAAGAGGAAGTGGTGAAAGGAGAAGGTGGAACATTCTACTCTCCTGAAGAAGTGATCATTGCATACAACGAAAATGCGTTGGATCTTCACGCACAAATCAAAGTAAAAGTATACGATAATGATGCCAACGGTAATCCAGTGCATCACATGATCGAAACTACTTGTGGTCGTGTGTTGTTTAACGAAAAAGTACCTACAGAAGCAGGATTTATTAACGACGTAATGACCAAGAAAGCGTTGAGAGACATGATCGGTCACGTATTGAATATCTGTGGAACGTCACGTACAGCACAATTCCTTGACGATATTAAGGAACTTGGGTACCACATGGCATTCGTAGGTGGATTGTCGTTCAACCTGGATGATATTATCATTCCTAAGGAAAAAGAAATCTTGGTTGCGAAAGCGGAAGATGAAGTGAAAGACGTTATGGCGAATTATAACATGGGTCTTATCACAAACAACGAGCGCTACAACCAAATTATTGATATCTGGACGCATACAAACTCCCGATTGACACACACGT
>JBNKGN010000279.1:0-4887 GCA_050289845.1 Crocinitomicaceae bacterium
GTTGGCTCGTCAAAAATGAATAGGGTAGGCGCACTTGTACTTCCTTTCGCGAGAAAAGACGCCAACTTAATGCGCTGCGCTTCTCCGCCACTCAGTGTGCTAGAAGGTTGCCCCAATTTCAAATAGCCCAATCCTACTTTCACGAGCGGTTCCATTTTTGCCGCAATTTTTCGTTCGATATTGCCGTCTTCCGCTGCGAAAAATTCATAAGCCGACAGAATGTCCATTTGCAATAAATCTGCAATCGATTTCCCTTGATAGTCGATGTCAAGCGTTTCCATTTTATAACGCGAGCCGTTGCATTGTTCACAAGTCAGGTGTACGTCCGCCATAAATTGCATGCCTACCGTAATTTCACCTTCCCCTTCGCATACTTCACAACGTCCGCCTTCCACATTGAAACTAAAGAACCCCGGTTTGTAGCCACGTTTCTTCGCTAACGGTTGTCGGGAGTAGAGGTCGCGAATGTCGTCAAATGCCTTCACGTAGGTAATTGGATTCGATCGCGACGATTTTCCGATGGGATTTTGATCAACAAACTCTACCGCTTTGACATGGGCAAAATCGCCTGAAATTGCTTTGAAATCACCTTGCTTGTCCCCGTAAATACCTAGTTTTTTGCGCACTGCTGGCAAAAGTATTTCAGAAACAAGTGTGGATTTGCCCGAGCCACTCACGCCTGTAACGCAGATCAATTGATGCAGAGGAAAATCAACGTCCACGTTTTTTAGATTGTTCTGACGTGCACCTTTGATGGAAATTTTGTTTTTATCCGAACGGCGTCTTTCAGGAACGGCAATTTTTTCTTTCCCCGTTAAATACCGCGCTGTCAAACTGTTTTTCGCTTTCAGCAATTGGCTGTGAGGTCCTTGAAAAACGACTTCGCCTCCAAAAAGTCCTGCTTCTGGACCGATATCCAAAATCTCATCAGCAGCTTTCATTATGTCTTCTTCGTGCTCAACGACGATAACGGTATTTCCTAAATCGCGTAAGGATTTCAAGACGTGAATGAGGCGCTCAGTATCTTTTGGGTGCAAACCAATGGAAGGTTCGTCCAAAATATACATCGATCCGACGAGACTACTTCCCAGAGAGGTCGCGAGATTAATTCGTTGCGATTCTCCTCCTGAAAGGGAATTCGATTGTCGGTTCAAAGTCAAATAACCCAATCCAACTTCGTCCAAAAATTGCAAACGGTTTACGATTTCGGGTAGAATTCGCTTGATGATTTGCGCGTCGTGCTTCCCAGGTTGTATGGTTTTGAAGAAGTCCAGAGCCTGGTCAACGGGCATTAAAACGACGTCGGTGATCGATTTGCCAGCAACTTTCACGTAAGACGCATCTTTTCGAAGTCGTGTGCCTCGACAATCGGGACATTCCGTTTTTCCACGATAGCGGGAAAGCATTACGCGGTATTGAATTTTATAGGATTTGCTTTCCACGAATTGAAAGAAATCGTGGATGCCTTTTACTTTTTTCGATCCATGCCACAACAGTTCGAGTTGTTCGTCGGTCAATTCCGAAATCGGACGGTGAATAGGGAAATTAAAATCGGATGCCTGATCGATAAATTTATCGCGGTATTGGCTCATTTTATCTCCAATCCACGGTGCAACCGCTCCTTCATAGAGACTAATGTCCTTGTTGGGGATTACTAAATTCGGATCGATACCAATCACTTGTCCAAAGCCTTCGCACGATTTACAGGCTCCAAAGGGGTTATTGAAGGTGAAGAAATGTTCGTTAGGTTCCTGGAACTCCATGCCATCCAGCTCAAAACGATTGGAAAAATCCTTGCTTTCCCCTGTGGCAACATTGAGTACGAAGCACGTCCCAGCGCCCTCGACAAAAGCCAATGCGACAGAATCGCCGTAACGGGAAACATTATCGTCGTCTGAAAAATCGACTTGAATCCGATCCACCACCAACAATGCCGAAGCGATGTCTTTTGGTGTATCAGAAATCACATCATCGATCAATAAAAAATCGTTGTTATGATACAGTCGAACGTAGCCTTGCTGTTTTAATATTTCCAATTGTCGCGCGTTACCATAGCTCTCAAATCCCGCGAGAGGAGCTAAAATCACACAACGTGATCCCGTTTCAAAGGAGCGAATGAAATCGACAACATCGGTGACATGGTGTTTTTTTACAATGTCTCCAGAAATCGGCGAGTAGGTCACACCAATGCGCGCAAAAAGTACTTTGAGGTAATCGTAAATTTCGGTACTCGTCCCAACGGTGGAGCGAGGATTGTTGGAAGTCACTTTTTGTTCAATCGCAATGGCGGGCGCAATTCCTTTGATATAATCTGTTTCGGGTTTGTTTAGTTTTCCGAGGAATTGACGTGCGTAGGAAGACAAACTTTCGATGTAGCGGCGCTGTCCTTCTGCGTACAAGGTATCAAAAGCCAGAGACGATTTTCCAGATCCTGATAAGCCAGTAATAACGGTAAATTTTCCATGCGGAATTTTTAAATCAATGTTTTTCAAATTGTGTACCCGAGCGCCTTTGATTTCAATTTCCTTCTGCTTCAATCCCGTATAATTTTCGATGTGTCCCAAAGATACATACAAAGAGATTAAAAATGACGAATTGAAAATTGAAAACGCGTTCTTTCGAAGGATTGAAAATTAATGGACGACGACGTGCTTTTCCATTGATCCATCACTGTACCAATAAATCAAAACGCCGTTGGAAGCCGCGTCAACTTCTTGCCCCATTAAATTGAACACCTTAACGATTTCTTTTGAGCTGACGGGTACTTCATTGATTTCGGCATAGCACATCGGACAATAATCGCTGAAGGAAACGTCTGGATCAACATCTCCTGATGAAATGTTCCAATAAGCATCCGCCCAAATAGGATCGTCAACCTGAATGCACCAAAGGAACATATTGTTTGTAGCGTCCAACTGCATCGGGTATACGGAATTATTATTGTTCCCGTTTTGAATATTTAGACACATAAGTTCGTTATCGTGACACATTAATCCTTGCAAAGTATCGCAGTTTGAAACGTCAATTCTTGTCAGTCGATTCGAATTGCAGCGAAGCCAATACAATTGCTGATTTTGAGAAACATCCAACTCGGACAGCCGATTGTTGGAACAGTCGATGTATCGAATTAAAGGAGTGCCAGAAAAATCAAGTGTTTCAATTTGGTTTTTATGGCATTCGAAAGTTTCCAGAAGCGCATTATTCGAAAGATCCAAAGATTGAATTTCATTATTGGAACAATTGGTATGGTGAAGGAGCACGTTGTTAGTGAGATCCAATGAAGTTAGGTCGCAATGGCTAATAAACAACACACGAAGATTTACGTTGTTCGTGAGGTCAATTGAGGAAAGAGGGTTTGCCTGACAGGTTAATTGCTCTAATGCGATAAAATCTTCAATTCCGGTCAAATCACTTATGCCATAACCTGTGAGGTAAAGGTAATCAACCGTATCGATGGCGCTTGTGGGAATGCTTCCATCTGGAGCACCTGAATCCAATCCCATATTAATGAGGATTTGTTCAAAATTGGAGTCGGGAATTAAGGTGATCTGGGAATGGCAAAAGTTCAAGGTCCAAATACAGCCAATGAAAAATGTGAATTTCATAGTAGAAGATTTGTTTGAAAATAACAACATTGAGCGACAGTGACGGGGGAGAGATGGTGTCTTTGATTGAGTGGTTCAGATTGTTGATTTAGATGTGTTTAAAGGTTCCAATGCGAAGCGATGAGAGCGAAAAAAAAGCTATTGAGAAAAGTGCCAAACAAATTATTTTTAAAAAAAAGTTGCCCGCAACCCAACCTTTCGCAAGAAGGCATCGTTTTTGTTGTAGATCGAAAATAATGGACGAACAATTTGGTAGTTTATTAGATTTTTGTATCTTGGTTCATTAATAATCAATTTAAAAACGCAGTTGCCTATAGCTTAAACATTACTTAACACAGTTTGATCCTAACGATTGAAACTACTTAAAAGGTAAGTTATGGCTATGGAGAACATCGATGACCGCGTTTTAGTCAATGCATACATCAATGGTGATGAGAAGTCTTTTGAAACGCTTTTAATGCGTCACAAAGACAAGATGTATCGTTTCATTTTTATGAAAGTACGCGATACTGCGTTGGCACAAGACATTTTTCAGGATGCATTTATAAAAATTGTCAACACGCTAAAAGCGGGCAATTATAACGAAGAAGGAAAGTTTTTGCCCTGGGCAATGCGAATTGCACACAATTTGGTCATAGATCATTTCCGCAAAAGCAATAAAGTCAAGTTGATTTCCGAGTCGAGTTCGCAACGCGACGATTTCAACATTTTCCATACGATTAGCCTGGAAGACGACAACATTCAGGAGGCTATTTCCCGTGAAGAACTGGAAGGTCAAATGGTTGGTTTGATTGATCATTTGCCGGAATCGCAACGGGATATTCTAATAATGCGTATTTTTAAGGAAATGTCTTTTAAGGATATCGCTGAATTAGAAGAGATTAGCATTAACACGGCACTCGGACGAATGCGTTACGCGTTAATCAACCTTAGAAAATTGATTGAACAGCACAATTTGGTTGTTCACATCTAAAAGTTTAAAGGTGGTCGTTGCTTAAAGAGATGAGCCCGACAATGCTTTTAATATAGTAAGTAGAAATCCCGCTTTGCTTTGGCGGGATTTTTTGTTGCCTTTATTTTCGGATGCGTGTTATTCAGGAATTGGTTAATTTAGTAAAAACCACGTAACAAATACTTACAAGCGACACGGATCGGCTTTGGTGCGCGCTGGCTTGGGTGAGGAGCGGTGGTTGATTATATAATAGAGTTATAGCCAATGAAGCCCATCGTTTACATATTGTTTTTCTCTGCTGCATTACTTAGCTGTATCAGTTCCAAAAAG
>JBNKGN010000280.1:0-4851 GCA_050289845.1 Crocinitomicaceae bacterium
AATTGAATGGTATCATAAATGTAATAAGGTGGATACGAAAATACGCTTTGATAACTCGCCGGATAGCTACTTAAGTCGCCTAGTTGAATTTCCGTTTCAGTCAGCGGAGTATCCGAAAATGTTGCGGTTTGTTCATTATATACTCTTCGGAAGGTGACTTGTTGTGTTCCTAAATAATTCGACGGCAAAGGGGTCGAGTTGAGTTCCAACAAGCGGTATTCTAGAATGGATGTAACGCCAGGATCATTGTAATCTGCATTGTATTTTTGAAACTTGTCCGAACTAAAATCGTCGAAGACAGGCAATGACTGTTGCAAATTTTGCAAGGTATCCGAAACGTAAATAAAGGTACTGTCAAAGGTGTTGGAAGATTTCGCCTGCGTGAATTTCTTCGCTGATTTTGCAATCAAAGCAGGATTTCCAGAGAGTGGTGCTATTTCTTCGCCGCCTTGCGCCATTCCCAAAACAGGAAGTACGAGACTACAAATAATTCCGATGTATTTCATAAGTTATTCTTGGTTATTCTGGAGTATCTGAGTTCAATCGCGCCACAACTACGATCGATCCACCGGAAGCAATTTTCGCTCCCTCATTGTATTCAGGAGATTGCGAAAACACGCGTGCAGCAGACGAATCAGCAGGAGTAATACAACCTTCACAGGCACCCACCATAAATTCCATGTTAAGCATGCCTTCTACTTGTCTTCTAGCTTCAACGATAGTTAATCCAGAAAGGTTAGGCAATTCTAACGGAATTCCTACTTCATTACGTCCTACAACCAATTTTATTTTAGATCCAATAGGAATTTTTTGACCTCCAGCAACTTTTTTTCCTTGATACCATTGTTCTAAAACAGCGCCATCGGCTTCTGAAGAAGGTTTGTACTCAAGAGAATAACGAAACTCTCGATTTCGCAACACGCCTTCCGCAAAACGTTGTGATTTGTCGACCAAATTGGGCATTTCGACCAACATGGTTCTTTTAGATACACGCAATTTAATTTTTCGTCCTTCCTTGACTTTAATCTTCGAGCTGATTGTTGGCTTTGGATCTTGATCGATAATCGTTCCTGAGACAAGTTCTGGTTGGTAAATCGAATCCAACACTTCGTAGTTCAATCCTGTTCCACTCAGCAACGTTTTCACATTGTTTGAATTTTTTCCAATCAAATTGGGCACAGTCACTTCGGCTCCATGGTTCGTTTTACTGTGCAACCAAGACTGTACACCGTAGTAAAGTCCAATGTAAACAACAATCAACACAGTGAAATTGATCAAGAATGCTTTGCTCCAGAAAAAATTACCTGCTTTTTTTAGAAAATCCTTCATGCGAAAATATTAGTGCAAATATACGGCTTTAGAAGTTTGGCGAAAGTTGATGTGACTTGTAAAAATCATCAATGTAATTATAGGCTTCTTGTGCAGTGTCTACAATTCCGAACAAGTCCAAATCTTTCTCGGAAATATTGCCTTCCATTTCAAGCATCGCCACTTTGATCCATTCCAACAATCCTGTCCAATACTCCTTACCAATCAATACAACGGGTCTGTTATTAATTTTCTTCGTTTGAATTAAAGTCAAGGCTTCAAAAAGTTCGTCTAAGGTTCCAAATCCACCTGGCAATACCACAAATCCTTGTGCGTACTTTACAAACATGACTTTGCGCACGAAGAAATAATCGAATTCCAAATTGTGTTCTGGATCGATGAAAGGGTTGTGATTTTGTTCGAAAGGCAAATCGATATTCAAACCTACTGATTTTCCACCGCCTTCCTGAGCACCTCGGTTCCCTGCTTCCATAATCCCAGGCCCTCCACCTGTGATAACACCGTAACCTCCTTTTGCAAGAAGCTCGGCTACTTCAACCCCCATTTTGTAATACTTGTTGTCTGGCTTAGTTCTGGCAGAACCGAAAACGGAAACACATGGTCCAATTTCGCCATGCGCTCATACCCTTCAACGAATTCAGCCAAAATTTTAAATATTGCCCAGCTATCATTCGTTCTTATCTCGTTCCAGTTCTTTATGTTACTCATTCGGTGTTGATTTAGTGTGTCGTTTGTCTACTATTCGAAGCTTGATTGCTTCAAACAGACAAAAATAGTATAATTCTAAAAACGAATTAATTGAGCTAAAATTAAAGGTTCGGGACATACAAATCATGGAATTAACTTAATTTTAGATGATGTTAAAAGTGGGCGCTTGTTTGATTGGATTCTTTCTTTGCACGGTTGGGCAAGCTCAAAAGCATGATGGCACCATGCGTTCCGAATTGAAAACGCCATTTTTTAATCGCGCTCCTCACCTGAACAAAAAACGGGTCATCGGTGTTTCTTCTTCCGTAGGATCGGTTTGGGCAGGCTCAATGATTGGATTGCAAACCATTTGGTATAAAGACGCGACGCCCAATCAATTTCAGGTAATTGACGACAGTAAAAACTGGCTTCAGATGGACAAAGCGGGACATGTGTACACGGCCTACCAAATCAATCGATTGACAAGTGATTTGTACCAATGGTCGGGGGTCAATTCCCGCACCTCCACATGGATTGGTTTTGGCGTTGCTATGGGGTACCAAACTACGTTGGAAATTCTGGATGGTTTTTCAGGAACCTGGGGTTGGTCCTGGGGAGATATCGCAGCAAATACGATTGGAGCAGCGACGTATACCGCACAGCAGCTCGCTTGGAAGGAACAACGTATTTTACCCAAATTTTCGTACTCGCCAACAGCTTTCGCTGCCGTGCGACCTGAAGTACTCGGTAGTAATTTTCAAGAATCGCTTTTAAAAGACTATAACGGTCAGACGTATTGGTTGAGTTTTTCACCTGGAAGCTTCTTTCCCTCCTCTGGAATTCCTAAATGGGCATGCGTTTCATTTGGTTATAGCGCAAACGAAAAGCTGGTTGGCTCCGAAGCGATATATACCGACATTGCAACAGGGATTACCTACTATGAACAACGGGAATTTCTGTTTTCTTTGGATATTGATTTTAGCCAATTCGACATCAAGCGTCCCTGGCTGAAAACCATCGTGAAGCAATTCAATTATTTGAAAATCCCTTTTCCAACCTTATTATTGCGTGATGGAACCATGCAATTTCGCCCCCTTTACTTTTAATTACGGGCGAAATTCGACTTGAAAATTAAAATCAACAATATTCCCTTCGGCTGCGCTTGGTGTCATTCCAAACGCCGTTCGGTCGAGTTGTCCCGAACCAATCAACATCAGTTTATCACCACTTTCGATTCGTTGTAATTTCACAGTTACGGGCTTTGATACGCCCAACATTAAAAACGAGCCTTCTACTTCGTAGACTTCATTTCCCAGCGATTTAAAATTGGTTCCACTAAAACGCATGTTCGGGTATTTACTCGTATTGAAATATTCGTCGCCCACCAGATGCTCATCGCGCATTTTGTTAAATGTTGTAAAATCCGACATATCCAATTTCACCTTCACCATCGACTTGGACATATCTTCGTTTAATACAAGGGCCCCTTCTACTTTTTTGAACATTCCCTTGGTTTCGCCTTTCTTCCCTAAAACGAATTGAACCTGGGATGAATCCTTAACGAAAGCGTACGGTCCAGACAACTCAGACAATGGGAGTACTGTCGGAGGTGCTACGACATCGCCATTTTCATCAACGCCACCTTCCATTGTAATGATTTTCTCCTGCGCCTCAACTTCTTCCTCATTGACCAATAATGAAGGTAAAAGCAATCCAAAAGCGAGAACAGGCGCGAAATAGGAAACACCGACGAAGGAATGACCAATGGCTGCATGAACGAGCGCCGCACCTACAAGCGCACCAATATAGGCATCCATACCGCCCATCATCTCAATGGTACCAGCAAGTCCCACACCTACGACTACTGCGAAAGCAAAAAAGTATCCCAGAAAAACAGGGAGCAATCGTGGATGTTCGGCACTCCAAATTTTATGAAGTAAAAAGATCCCAAAACCACCGAAGAACATTCCTTCTAAAAGATCCCCTTTCAAAAGCGAAAGATCCAATTCAGAGTTCCCCATTAACACAGACGAAAGCGCCAGAACGATCATCGAAATTCCGATATTACCTCCCGGATCTTTTCGTAGAACGCTACTCAATAAAAATGCGGAACCTACAAGTAAAACTCCAAACCAAGTTGCCGCCATGTATCCTAAAAACAAAGCGATTCCCGCCAAAAGGATAGAAAACGCCTGTAACCAACCTGCATGCTCCTCAACAGGAATCCATTTTTTGAAAAATTGTAGCTTCAACGCTGCGATTGGAACGCCGACAGTTGCAAGAACAAAGGCAACCATAATGAATTTAGGAACTGCGACAAACGACTCGCCATTAAACGCCATCGTTTTATTGCCAAAAAGAAAGAAAAAGCCCACTATTAGTGCTAGGGCAATTCCCGAGTTGATCCAGGCATTGTTTCGTAAAAACTGAGCAATAATAAATCCTACCACCATCACTCCTGTCAGCGCATGAAACACGTATTGTGATGCATCATCAAAAGCCGTCGCCATCCATTGGAATGCCGTTACAGCAAAAAGAATTTGAAAAACGGGTACTAACTTCTGCTGGTTTTTCCAGGCAATAAGCACCGTTGCCAATCCAATAATCACTAATGTAAAGAACAATAAAGTATTCATATCGAAAGATGTTTCGACAAATATAAACAATTTATTTACCATGGTATATTTTACAGGTAAAATATATTTATCCCTGAGTAAGACGTTGGTTTTTAAGTGGTAACTCCAACAATTTGTGCATATACGGCAGATTCAAATGCTTTTCCAGCAAGAGAAGGTGTTGGATTCTATGGCAATCCGTTGCTACAAAATCAATTTG
>JBNKGN010000281.1:0-4809 GCA_050289845.1 Crocinitomicaceae bacterium
TGGACACCTGGCACCAAGGAGGGTAAAGCCGTTGACGTAGAAATGACCCTGCCTATTGCCTTTACGCTATAAATCAAACTGCCTATCACTATTGAAAGCGTTGGAAATAAATTCCAGCGCTTTTTTTGCTTCGTGACACAATAGTTTTCATTTCGCTTCGTTGAATGAAATGAAAACAAACTAAAACTACTTATGCGGTTCACGACACGAAATGTCGAGGAGAACGACGACTCCGTTATTTTGATCATCAGCGCTATTGTTGTTGCCCTCATCACTCTCTTTTTAACTTCGGGAATTCAGCATTTTGAATGGGTACTCTTCATGATGTATGCCGTTTTTATCTTTTTGGGCGAGTTTGTCTTTTCCTCTTTCATTTTTAAAAGAACCCATGGTCTTATTCATACGTTAATCAGCGTTGCATCTGGTTCTACCTTCGGAATCGTGTTTGTTTTAAAAGCCATCGTACCCTTTTGGTAGTAGATTGAATATGATACAAATACCCGTTTTAATGCGCACATATACCTGAAATAACGTTTCGCTTCGGCTAAAAGCGATATTTTCCCTAGTATTAGGTATGGCAAAAATTATTTTCAACGCAGACGATTACGGATTTTGTGATCAGGTAGACGCGGGAGTTATCAAAGCGATCGATAATGGATTAATTAACTCAGTTGCTGCATTTGGCAACGGTCACAATGGTGTGGAGCGCCTAAAAAAACTAGCTTCCTTGCAAGACAAAGCCGATATTGGCTGTCATATCACCATTACTTCTGGAGCGCCGATAACAGACATGGAGATGTTTACGCGCGAAATGAACGGAAAAAAGTTCTTTCGAACGTTTACACAACTAAAACGCCCTGATCCCAAAAAAACTGCGGAAATTCAGAAAGCCAAAGAAGAATTGAAGACAGAAATTAACGCGCAGATTGATGTGCTCGTTGATGCTGGAATTGAAGTGCGCCATCTTAGTAGTCACCACAACTCCTTAATCTTCTTTCCCGAATATTTCGAAGCGCAGATTGAAGTCGCCCGCGATCGCAACATAAAATTGCGCTCTACGACTATTGTTCCTAAGGGGAAAAACAATCTTTATCTGGCACAACTAGCCGTTCGCTCCATTGACAATTTGGGGATAAAAAACTTCGCCGAATTAATCAAATTCACTTCGAAAATTGAAGATTGGATGGGCAACTATCCAGGGCGCATTCCAGCCATGCCTGATGCCATCGACGGAAGTCACTACGGACCTTTGGGAATGGACAATATTAAAACAGCGAAAGAATTCGAACGGAAACGCAAGAAAAAGGCGGAAGAATTGCAAAAGAACATTCAGAATCTCACGCCAAATCAAGTAATTGAGTATTGTTTCCACTTATGCGATCCAGATGGATTAAGTCATTACACATTTACCGACGAAAAACAACCGGATTATTATCCTGGAGTGGATTGGAAATACTTCGATTCTCGAAAACTTGAATTCCGCTCATTAGAGCTTACCAAAGAACTCGGACAAATCCCGTCGCTGACGCGTTGGAGAGACGTTCAATAAAAAAAGTATCATGGGCTATATAGACACACTTAATGCAGCACAAAAAGCGAACATGAACTTGTTGCTTTCCGAAGGAAAAAAGCAAGGTATATCTAACGTATACACGCGCGCAGCAATTCTAGCGATCATTTCAAAAGAAAGTAGTTTTATTCCCACCGAAGAAAAAGGTTATGGAACAACGAGTACCGAACGGATTAAGTCGGTATTTGGCTCCAAACTTGCTGGACTGTCAGATGCAGAAATCGACACGCTGAAAAAAGACAATCGCCGTTTTTTCAACACCATTTATGGCAAGCGTTATGGCAATGATGGATACATCTCTGGCGCCTTGAAGGACGAGTGGGCAGGTCCGTTTCGTGATGGAAATGACGGATTCCGTTATCGCGGTCGCGGATTCAATCAGTTAACCTTTAAGTCCAATTATAAGGCCATTGGCGGCGAAATCAACAAAGATCTACTCACGCATCCAGAGTTACTGCAACAAGCAGATATTGCGGCAGCAGCGGCAGTAGCATATTTCGTTCGGAATTTTCGGAATTCATTCGGATCTAAGTTTCAAGAAGCATACAACTCCAAGGATATCAATGGGTTTAAGAACATCACAGACGCGACACTCGCTGTCTTTAATGCAAACGCTGGATTCGGTAACAAAATTTATTCGGCGACAGATGCAACATCCACAGGTGGATTGGAAAAATCACTCTCTCGATGTGAAGAAATGCTAAAATATGCACAAAGTCATTAAAATTCTGTTACAATTCATAGCTTAGGCGTTACCAAACAATACGGATACTATCTTTCCGTTTACAATTTAAAAGGAATGCTGCGCTTATGAACCCTCGTTTTCAACTTCTACTTTGTCTTTTTATTGCTTTTTTCTCTCTACATGCTTCAGCTCAGGTAGACTCAACGCAAATCAACGGAACGTACTATAAAATATATCCCATTCGCGAGAAAATAACCATTCCCCTCGAATACTGGAGAGCTGTGAACGATGAGGCCTATTTTTCCGACCCCAACAACTATTTTAATGTTTTCGGAGAAACACCCTACTTTAATCGAGCTATTTTTGATACGAGTGCGGCGTTCATACAAGAAGGATTGTACGAAGATTTGGGCATTTATTGGGACAACATTCGCTCATGGCAATTAGGCTTCGGTCATCGTTTCAAAAAAGTGATTCGAAAACATCCAGAATCAGTCATAACGCCAAATTTTGATCTGTCCCAAGACGTTTTGCCGCCTTTTGAAGCTATTCCGGACGGACAATACGTTCAGTTGTACAACAATTTCTGTCTGGTGGACGAAAACGGGAAGTGTCAGGAACAATCCGATCGTGTCGCCGCTTATTTTGGAATCAAAAACAATGCATTGCATGGAGAAGCTGTCTGGGTCAATCTACAGGGCGATACGCTAAAGCATGGTTATTTTGAAAACGGATTGCGCACAGGCACTTGGGTATATACTGAAATGGAAGGGACTGGCTCATACCTTAGTCGCTGGGAAGCGAAAGATTTGAAAAAACACAGAGCCATCGTTGACGCTGAATACCGCATTGAAGTCAACTATCAAAATGGTGTTCGACATGGTTCCTACCATTATACCAATCTGATCGATTCGATGGAAATCTTAGGAAATTTTACCGACGGCTACGAGTCTGGCAACTGGCAAACACATATCGCTGGCACGCTCATATACAATATCACATACGCCGACAAAGACAATCCAATTCGTTCGCACAAACCGATTATCCGAACGGCAGATTTTCTGGACGAAAACGGCTACATGTTCAACACACGTTCATATACGTACAGTTTGTATGCGTTGCCGAAAAACCTTTTTGAAATTGACTTCGGAATTGACAAAGAATTGGAACTGGAAGAAGAAGAATTTCAATCGCTAGAACTCGAGAACCGATATACACCTGTATACCGACCTGAGGTGCCAAAGCGCATTTTAGAACGCACTAATAGTAGAAAACAAGTAGGATTGCGCAATCGCTACCGATTTAACTACGGTGAATTCGATTTCATACAAGATCCGAACCGAGAAATGTCGGAAACACGCGGTTATTTTATCGATAGTATTGGAGCAAAAATAAAATACGACGGTGCCTTTGAAATCTTCTATCCGAACGGACAACTTTACACCCGTTATACTTTTGAAAATGGCGAATTAATTGACGAAGGAACAATTTACTGGGACAATGGACAGCCCTATGACGTTATTCAGTTCAACGCCGATTCCAATAAATATTACCGAAACGTCTACGATTACGACGGATTGGTTATGAACACAGCCATCTACGACTCTCTGGGTGATTTTCTAAAATACGATATTGAAATTCAGAAACTACCGACCATCGAAGTAGACGGTATTACGGCAACGCTGGAAAATAACGAATTGTCCTACTATACGCTTTTCAAACTGGACACACTTGTTCCTGGGAATTTTTCCTATACTCAATACAAGGTCTTCGACAGTATTATTCCCACCGAGAAAATACTTTTAAAACGTCGCTACAACGGGTACGACAAAAAATCCATTGTTTATGAGCGTACTTACGACCCTTCTACTCGTGTGATGGAAGAATTTCAACGCTCCTATACAGGGAAAGAATATTACCGTAATGAAATGACTTTTGCCGAAAATTATGAAAGTTGGACAGGGAAATCGTCTTGGAAATATGGCCGCTATGAGGTGGTGGTAACTTCCTCTGCTGTGCTAGATGATATGTACAAACGGGACTCTCTGCCAATAAAGAACATTCTGTATCCAAACTACATGTATTCCAAAACGTCTGATACTGAGATTTTCCTTGATGGTAAACCGTACACAGGTCCGATGAAATTGAAATACGGCAAATCCTTCCGTTTCAAAAAAAACAAACTCATTTTACAAGAAGGCTTTCGTGATGGCTCTAAAAAAACAGCGAAAAAATTATACAAATACTTCACCAAAGGCAAACACAAAAACGATTTGGCTCTGAGTCTGGTAACGTCGCCTGAAGATTGTCAGAATATTCAGGACATGATCACGGAAAACCTGTTCACACAAGCGTACTCTGGCTTCTTTTATTACAAAGGTTCTTACAACAGGTATCGCGATTATGGATACAGCCGTCGTGCATCAAAAATTACAGGACAATTTCTAGAAGGGAAACCACAGGGAAATTGGACGGGCTATTATAAACACAAAACCACCAATGAAATTAGCTTCGATCGTGGAGAGCCTTTTGGAACGTACAAACAATACGGGTT
>JBNKGN010000282.1:0-4798 GCA_050289845.1 Crocinitomicaceae bacterium
AAAACAATCAATCGAGCATATTTACTGTACGAATAGCTTTCGAGATATCGAAGACGAATTTGTTACTCAGTTTAAAGTGATTTAAGTTGCTTTGAATGTTATTTATTAACGCCATCTAACAAAAGTGTTAAGTATTCCGAAGCCCAAGTGTTGGGGAGCGTTTTTTAAGGATTGAATCGGAGATATAATGGAGTTGCGTGTGTTACTTAGAAGATCCGTTCGAAAATAAGAATCACTGATTAGAAAAGGAACTTTTCTATTCGTCAATACAACACGGGAAGTGACCCGATTGAACGGATCGTTTTTTTGCTTTTTCCGTTACATCTGGAGCTGCTTCGCGATCTCAGTCAAGGTTTATTTCATAAATGCTATCAAAACGGAACACTCTTTTTACGTGTGGTGGTGTTGCGCGGTGTGGAGGAACAGAGCAAATTAGGTCTGGGGTTAAAAAGAAAAAAATGAATGATACCAAACATAAAAAGCCCCGGTACTGAAGAGGTACTCATTTGAAAAAGTCATGCGTTTTATAATATTAGGTTGTCAGGAAGCATTCTGATGCGAAATATTCGATAAAGCGAAATAATAATCAAAGCTACGATAGTAAGATGCTTAAAGGGCAATAGTAATTCTGTATCTTTGACCCCATTAGTTTTTATATGAGTTGTATGTCAATTTTGCGGAGGATTTGTGATCCTTTTACCTCTTTGAATCTAGAACGGTTCATTGGATCAAGTGTGCTTATTTTCTTGCTTTCCACCGTACATGCGCAAATATCTCCCAATTCACTTCATTTTGATGGAAATAATTTTGTCATTGTTGGAGAGGATCCAGCCTTTGATTTACAGGCCAATACAGCAACAACGTTTGAGGGGTGGATTCGTTTTTGTGATGATGGAGTGATTTTTTCCAAAAACTGGTGCAATAGTCAGGCGGGTTATATTTTCCACGTTGTGAATGGAGGTCAGATTCGGGTGAAAGGAATAGACGTTACGGTATGCAACCAAGGACAATTATTTGATTTGACGACCTCCCAATTTTACAGTTATAATACGTGGCATCATTTCGCTTTGGTCATTGAAACAACCAGTAATACAACGGATGTTAAAGTATATATGAATGGTGCGCTTGTGCTGTCTACCGTTGAAAATGGTCTGATTAATAATTCCAATCAAAATTTAATCTTGGGGGCTTATAAGATTCTAAATGGCGATTATTCCTTGGCTTTTGTGGGGGATATGGATGAGATTCGGGTGTACAACGCTGCTTTGACCCCAGCGGAACTTGGACTTGCTGTACCGTCGAATCCTTCTTTGGTAGTGCATTACCAAATGGAACCTCAGACGAATCCAATGGCTACGACAGAACCCAATTTGGGGACATTAGGGAGTTCGTTCGAAGGAAATAATGTGCTGATTGCGTCTCCAGTAACACCTACAAGTCTTGATTACGTGGGGACTTCTGTGTTTCTTCCAACAGTGGATTTAGGTGCGGATATCGCATTGGCGTGTGGAGTGAATACAGTGGATCTTTTAACGAATAATTCCGCGAACACTTATACCTGGGAGGAATCAAGTCCAATTGGCAGCAGTTGGCAATTCATAACAGGGGCGAATTCGAACCAATTGAGTTACACTATTGGAGGGACGAATACAACGGCTTCAGTAGCTGTAACGGGATCTTTGGGGTTTTGTGTTGATTCCGACACCATTACTATTACGACAGGGAATTTACCTTCCGTTTTCCTTGGGAATGACACGTCTATTTGCAGCGGTACTACGTTATTATTAGATGCTTCCGGCGTTCAAGGCAATTACCTTTGGCAAGACAATTCAACTGGTGCGAACTTTACAGTGAGCGCTCCCGGAACCTATTGGGTGGAAGTCACCGATAACGGATGTGTGACTGCCGATACGATTGTTGTTTCCATGAATGGAACACCAAATTTTACTTTAGGAAATGACACAACACTGTGCTTCGGAGATGACTTTATGTTGGATGCTTCGGGCGTTCTGGGAGATTACATTTGGCAGGACGGATCGATAAATGCTAATTATTCAGTCAATCAAGCTGGAGTTTATTGGGTAACCGTCACGAATTCCTGTGGTTCGACGACGGATTCCATTCAGGTGGACTATACTGCGGCAATCGTTCCCGATTTGGGCAGTGACACGACTTTGTGCTCTGGAAGCACGTTGGAGTTCGTTTGTGATTATCCCAATACTACTGCAACTTGGCAAGATGGAAGCGTTGGTCCGACGTTTATCGCTTCACAAGCAGGGGAGTACTCTGTTCAGCTAAATTCATTCGGGTGCCTTTCGAATGATACTATCGTCGTGGCAATGAATACGGTGCCAGTGGTAACATTGGGAGAAGACAGGATTATTTGTGACGATGCGCAGGAGATCATCTCCGTTCAGGAACAAAATGGATCCATTTTATGGAATGATGGTTCTTCTGAGCCAAGTATTGTGGTAAGTACTGCAGGAATCTATTCTGTTTCCGTCACGAATATGTGCGGCACGGCAACTGATTCTATTTCTATTGGAACGGAACAGTGTTTTTGCGTTTTGTATGTTCCGAATACATTTACCCCAAACGATGACGAGTTCAATGCGCTGTTTGGTCCCGTTTTCGATTGTGCATTGAGTGCATACAGTATGAGCATTTACAATCGCTGGGGAGAAGTGGTATTTGAGTCAGAAGATCCCTACCAATTTTGGGATGGTACGCATTCAAATCATTCCGTTCCCGACGGCGTTTATACCTATAAAATCACGTATTCTTCTGAGTATGTAATTGCGGATACGATTTTGGGACATGTTGTTTTGATTCGATAGAATGGCAACTTTGAGCGTCTCAGCCAAAAAGCCGTTTTTTCCAATAATTTCAAGCCCGTTAACTCGTGGGGTTAGGTGCTATGCATTGGATTCGATATATTCGTGGTTTCTAGAAAAGAGCGCATGAAATTAGTAGCATTTTTGGTGGTTTTCTTCCAAACGCACAGCTGACTGTTGTAGATGTGACTGGTCGGATCGTACACGAAGAACGAATAGAAGCCATGCCGTATCAACTAGACATCCGTTCGTTTGCGAGAGGTAGCTATCAACTATTGATCGAACCAGAGAATGGCGTGAGCCTTGAAGCCTTGTTTATGAAAGAGTAAGAAAGTAAATTCCTCTTTTAATGGACGGTTGCAGTAAATTTATAGATGCCAAAGGCAAAAACCGATATTGTCCAATAATATGAATTGTAGCTGGCATATCTCGACTCCGCTCGATTTGCCGAATTATCCTACAATGCTTCGAGCGTTATGTTGCTTAGCATAGAAGATCAGTTCCGATCTGAGAATCATTGATTCGAAAGGGAATATTTCCATTCGTTATTACAACGCGGGAAGTGACCCGATTGAACGGAACGTTTTTTTGCTTTTCCTTCGGAGCTGCTTCGCGATCTCTTTCAAGGTTTATGCCCATAAACAACCTCAAACAGATTCCTTTTTTCTTGCAACGCTTTCGCCGAAGCTTCAGCAAAGGAGCAGCGAAGCGGAGAGAAATAGGGAAGGAGTGAAACCGAAAAAATACTTAGAATCTCTGGCAACTATTACATGAAAAGATCGTTTACAATATTGTGTGTCATTCTAATAGCATAAGCAAATAATAATGGAAAGAGGAAGTCTGGTATATCATAATGCTCATGGGAATTTGGTGTTCAAAGTTGTTTCACCGTCATCGTTAAATGGTTTCGAAGCAATGATTTGTGAAGCGTTTTTACCTTACTCGATGAAATTTGTGATTCTGACAGATAAACCTGAGAATTTCAGGTTGCGATAGATATTTAAGATAGGCATGGCTGAGTCCGGCTTAAGGCGCTCGATTCATACTCGAGAGTACGTTTTCGTACCGGGGGTTCGAATCCCTCTGCCTCCGCAAATATGTTTACATATGAGCCCACTTCGGTGGGCTCCGTCGGTTATAATAGTTTTATTTCACGTAATTATTGCAACGTAATTGTCTGAAAATTGAGTATTTATACGCATTGATAATATTCTTATTATTGGCTAGGTTTGACACATGGCAATAGAAAGAAGAAACCAAGGAATTAGGCTACTATTCCTTTTTATTTACGTTGGAGTTTTATTCGTAATTAACTGGATGGCATTTGGTCAATGGGTGCCTGCTTCAGGTGAAAAGGGACTATGGTTTTATACCGCAGCAGCAAGTATTATTTTGGGCAACCTAATTGTCACACCATTCTATACAAAACCCGCAGATGCATTGTCATATTCAGTCTTAGCTGGCACTGGAATATATTTAGTTAATGACTTGCAAAACTGGGGGATGACAGATAAGGTTGTGTTCTGGGTATCAATGGGGTTTGTCGGCTTTACGTTATTGGTATCGCTCTTAGCAATGGCAATTAAGGACGGCGAAAGTGAAGGGTCAAAGAAAATATCTAGAACTTTTATGGTCATATCAGATTATTTTGGAAATCAAAGAGTAATCTTTAGCGTTGTTTTCATCTTTGCTTTGATAGTTTTTCATAGGCACTCTTCGAAAGAAATGTTCCTTTTAAGCATTGCCTGGGCGGGAATTGTAGTGGTTGAACCAGACAAACACTTGTGGAATTTGTTTTCGAGAATTGGGAAAATTTGGGCTAAGGATGGTTTGATCAGTGTCAATGATTTTGATGAGTCCACCTTGCTCGACGATGAAGAGACGGTTGTCGCCGGCGTTGGCAATGGCGACCGGGGCGCTAAATCCCGAGGCCACGGGATTGGCGACAATGGTGGGGCCGCCGT
>JBNKGN010000283.1:0-4786 GCA_050289845.1 Crocinitomicaceae bacterium
TTACCATCTCTGTTGAAGAGGAAGCTTTGTGCCCACGATATATGGGAACCACAATTCAAGGTGTAAAAGTTGCGGCTTCACCAGCGTGGCTGCAGAAAAGATTGCGCGCCATTGGATTGTCTCCTATCAACAATGTGGTGGATGTTACCAATTTTGTGATGCACGAGTTGGGAACACCGTTGCACGCATTTGACGTGGACAAGTTGAATGGAAAGATCGTCGTAAAAACGGCAAAGGAAGGCGATAAATTTACCACATTAGATGAAGTAGAACGTACCTTGAGTACGTCGAATCTAATGATTACAAATGGAAACGATCATTTGTGTATTGCAGGTGTTTTTGGTGGAATTTCTTCAGGAATCAGCGATGCGACAACCGACGTTTTTCTTGAATCAGCGTATTTTCAACCCGTTTCTGTGCGTAAGACGGCTAAAATGCACGGATTGAATACAGATGCGTCTTTCCGTTTTGAGAGAGGGGTAGATCCAAATTTAACCGAGTTGGCATTGAAACGCGCGGCGCTTTTGATTCAGCAAGTTGCAGGCGGTACGATCGCTATGGAGGTGGTTGATACGAACCCGAAACCCGTAGCGAATGTTCAGGTAGCGTTTAGTTTTGAACGTTGTAATAAGTTGATTGGGACCGACATTCCAAAGGAAAAAGTGATGACAATCCTGAACGCTTTGGATATTCAAATTTTGAGTGAAACAGACGGTGTAGCAATCCTGGAAGTTCCAGCGTATCGTGTTGATGTGACTCGGGAAGCGGACGTGATCGAGGAAGTTCTAAGGATTTTTGGATATAACGCAGTGCCAATTCCTGAAAAATTAAATGCATCCATTTCGCAATTCCGTAAACCAGATCCAGAAAAGGTACAGCACATCATTTCGGAATTATTGGTGGGAATGGGCTGTTTGGAAATGTTGAACAATTCCCTGACCAAATCAGACTATGTTGAAAAATTGGGTGGAGAAGTCCTTAAAGGAGAGCGCAATGTAGCGATGCTAAATCCACTAAGTCAGGATTTGGATGTGATGCGTCAATCACTTTTGTTCAATGCTTTGGAAACAATCGCGCACAATCAAAACAGACAAAACCCCGACTTGAAATTGTTTGAGTTCGGAAAAACATACCACAAGTTCGACGACGGATACTCGGAAAATCGCCGCTTACTCATCGCGATTACGGGCTTGAAACAAGCCGAGAATTGGAATGCATCGTCAGAAAAGCAAACATTCTATTCAATCAAAGGAATGGCCATGGCTGTGCTGCAGCGACTTGGAATGGACGGATTGATGAAATCGAAAGCGATCAAGAATTCCTTGTTGCAAGACGGACTGCAATTGCAAGTTTTGAAGAACAAAGTGGGAGAAATCGGATGGATTTCAGCACAGCAAAAGAAATTTTTCGGAATTAAAAACGATGTGTTTATTGCAGATCTCGATTGGGATGCAATTTTAAATTCGTTGCAGTTTACAAAAGTGAAATACACCGAATTGCCGAAAACATTTGCGGTTCGTCGCGACTTCTCGTTGTTGTTGAATGAAAGTGTGACGTTCGCAGAAATCGAAGAAATTGCGCGTTCATGTGATAAGAAATTATTGAAGGATGTTGGACTATTTGATGTCTACGAAGGCGATAAATTGGAAGCGGGGAAAAAGTCGTATGCCGTAAGCTTTAAATTTCAGGATGCCGAACAAACCTTGAAAGACCAACAGGTGGATGCCGTAATGGAAAAGATTCGCACGTCTTTGGAATCAAAACTTGGAGCACAATTGCGCTAAGGACAAGAAATTAATAATGACGGGACACCACAAATACATCATCACAGGTATTGGAACAGACGTCGGGAAAACGGTGGTGAGTGCGATCGTTGCTCAGGCAATGAAAGCAAGCTACTGGAAGCCTGTTCAAGCGGGAGATTTGGAGAATTCAGATTCGAAAAAAGTCGCTGCCTGGACAGAGAACCTATCTATCTTGCCCGAAAGATTTCAACTTTCTCAACCGATGTCACCGCACGCAGCCGCAGAAATCGATGGTATTCAAATAGATACGTTTCATTTTGAAATTCCGAGAGAAGAGCGCTTGATTATTGAAGGTGCCGGTGGACTAATGGTGCCGCTGAACAATCACGGACTGACGTATCTGGATTTGTTTGAGCAATGGAAATTGCCCGTAATACTCGTATCGCGTCATTACCTTGGTAGCATCAATCACACCCTAATGTCCTGTGAATTGTTGAAACAACGTTCTATTTCGATCCAGGGGATTATTTTTGTTGGTGAGGAAAACAGCGCCACGGAATCGATCATTTTGAAGAACACTGGTATTCCAATGATTGCACGCATTCCAGAAACCACAGAAGTCAATAAAGAATTCATTCAAGAACAATCGCGCCGCACAGAATTGCAGTATTTTTTTAGATGATCAAGATTTTATCGACCGCTAATCCTCTAATATCCAAGTAACTTTGTGGATATCCAACCACGCGCAACTATCGTGTGTCGATACCCCAACTATTCCACCTGCCCCTTAATTGTCCTAGTGCCTTTGTGGATATCGAGCTACGCGCAGATATCTTGTGTTAATAATTCAAGTATTCCACCTGCCCCTCGATTGTCCTAATGTCTTTGTGGATATCAAGCTACGCGCAGCTATCTTGTGTTAATACCCCAACTATTCCACCTATACCTCAATTGTCTTAGTGTCTTTGTGGATATCAAGCTGAGCGCAGCTATCTTGTGTTAATAATTCAAGTATTCCACCTGTACCTTAATTGTCCTAGTGTCTTTGTGGATATCCAACCACGGGCAGTTATCTTGTGTCAATAACCCAACTATTCCGCCTGTACCTTAATTGTCCTAGTGCCTTTGTGGATATCAAGCTGAGCGCAGAAATCTTGTGTTAATAATTCAAGTATTCCACCTGCCCCTTAATCGTCCAAATGTCTTGGTGAATATCCAACGAGAAATAAAATTCAAAGAAAAAGACACAAATCGCGTAAACTCAAACACCAAGAGGATTTCTTTTTTTATAACAAAGCGTCGGCTTCAAGAATTCAAATCACAGATGTCCATTAATCACGCGTTTTACTCCATTTTTAAATTGCGGCACATTAAAATTAATTAACAGACCCAATTTTAAGTTCGTCATCTTTAAATAGGTCAAAGTTTGAGAAAAAAACAAAGGGTGTAAATCTTGCACTGCTTTCAGTTCAATAAGTAATTTATCATTCACAATCAAATCGGCTCGAAATCCAATACAAATCTCTTCTCCCAAATAGGAAATCGGAATCGCCTTTTGTCGATCGACCTTAAGACCTTTTTTTACCAATTCAAGAAATAAGCATTCTTCATATACCTTCTCAATCAATCCTAGACCAAGCTCTCTGTGGACGCGCATGCCTTGATTGTAAACAATTCTAGAAAGTTCATTTTCAGTCATAATTAATACGTAGTGTTAGGTTTCTATTTAAGTTAATAAATAATAGCATACAAGAAACAAGCTTCAAAGATGAAATTTGGAATCTTCGAGTATTCTCTATTATTTCTCAATGAAACCTTACTTTTGCCCCATGAGTAATCTCTTATCGAAAGACAAAAAACACGTCTGGCATCCTTTTACACAGCACCAAATTAGCGGTGATCCACTTCCGATTGTTCGTGCCGAAGGCACCCTACTATTTGATGAAAATGGAAAATCTTATATTGATGCCAATTCTTCCTGGTGGGTAAACACACACGGGCATGCACATCCGCACATAGGAGCAGCACTTTCCGAACAATTCGATACCCTGGATCATGTGATTTTTGCGGGAGTAGCACATCCAAAAGCAGCAGAACTAGCACAACGAATCACCAAGAAGCTACCAGCTGAAATGGAGCGTGTTTTCTTTTCAGATAACGGTTCAACTGCTGTTGAGGTAGCATTAAAAATGACCTTTCAATATTGGTTCAATCAAGATACACCGAAACAAAAAGTTCTTGCCATTAGCGGGGCATATCACGGCGATACCTTCGGGGCAATGTCTGTCGGAGAACGCGACTATTTCAACCGACCCTTCGAACCCTTTTTCTTTGAGGTTGACTATCTTGATTTTCCCAAGGAAACGAACACAAAAGATGTTTTACTCGAAGCGGAAAAACTCCTTTCTTCTGGACAATTTTCTTCCTTCATCATAGAGCCTCTGGTACAAGGGGCTTCCGGAATGCGGATGTATGCAGCCGAAACCCTGGACGAACTAGTACGCATTGCGCGTAAAAACAAAGTCTTCGTGATTTTTGATGAAGTGATGACGGGTTTTGGGAGAACTGGAAAAATGTTTGCAGCAGATCATTGTCAGGAAGTACCCGATATTTTTGCCTTCTCGAAAGGATTGACAGCAGGCGTTTTACCGATGGGATTAACGGTCACGTCCAATGCGATGTTTGAAGCATTTTTAGATAATGATATGGCACGTGGATTTCTTCATGGACATTCATTTACGGGCAATCCCCTGGCTTGTGCCGCTGCCTGTGCGTCATTGGATCTCTTTGAGCGCGAAGAAACCTGGAATGGGATTGATAGAATTGCACAATGGAATACGGATTTCCTGAAAGAGTTGTCTGGAATGAAACAAATTTCTGGAGCAAAAAGCTTTGGGACAATTTTACGTTTTGAAATAAACAGCGACGATAGTACCTATTTTGCAACAGAGATTCGAGCGAAAGCCTATGAATACTTTTTAGAGCAGGGTGTATTGATGCGACCGCTGGGCAATGTGATTTTCATCAATCCTCCGTACTGT
>JBNKGN010000284.1:0-4779 GCA_050289845.1 Crocinitomicaceae bacterium
AGTCTGCTGGAGGATCTAACAGTATTTCAAATGCACAAGTTTTAAGTAGGCAACAAAATCGCGCCAAGTGGAATACCGTTGATTGATTTAGTTTACAATTTTCTCTCAAATATTATTAATTTTAAATATGAAATTAAATGACTTGCCAATAAACCAAAGAGTATTCTCGACTACTCAAATCACGCGCGAGAATGCTTCCATTTTTTATATTGTCAGTGATCCTGAAGGAGATTTATATGCTACGGGAACTGACAAATTGTCCACCGAAAATGCTCAGATAATTTCGTTAGATCAATTGCTCCAGATTGCTCCAGATCTTGGGGAAGTAAGTATTGAACCGGGGGGAAGACTTTTCAGAGCGAATGTAGGAAGCGATTGGCAACCATTTTAAAACTAGGAGGTATGGATATTCAACAACTGCTTAGCTCATCGAAAGTTGCCGAGAGAAGAAAGGCGATCAAACAAATAGAAAAAGAAAATCGCACTGATCTGATTCCTGCGCTGATTGCGGCTCTGGAGAAAGAACTCGAATCCCCCAAAATGTGGCAGTCGCAGGGGGAAATGATCACGGCACTAGGAAACCTAAAGGCAACTCCAGCCCTAGATATTATTGAGAAAATCTGTGCTGAGAACAAAGAGCATGACTTGGTGACAATTTTTGCAGCGAAAGCCTTTGTCCGGATCAAGAAAGAAGGCAACAAAGATGTAAATCCTGTGCTAGAACTTCTTCAAATTGGTGGCTATTCCATTGTAACGGGAGCCTTTTTGGCAATTGGAGAGGATCAAATGATTTTTTCCAACGACGAAATCATCACCTTACTCAATTTTGCAGAGAATTATCAAAAAAAATGGGTTCGAGGAACCATGGACATCCGAAATGGTCTCGTTCAGGCTGCAATAAATTGGCCGTTTGAAATTGTTGAGAACTTTGTAAAAACCTGTGCAAGTCAAACAGACGACCCTACTCTGTCAAGTGCCGCAAAAAAAGTTTTGTCCACGCAGTAATTTTAATCGTAAACAAATGGCCATTGGATTTAAAGTAGGACCTATCTTTTATAAAATCGGAACAGGAAGCTTTCTTCATTGTTTCTTTTCGAATATTGCTTTTCATTTGGAGGATCGGCAATGGGGAAGCAGATACCCCCTGATGATGAATGCGCTCTACAAAAGCAAAGTAGCAAGCACCGATATTGAAGAGCTTGAAAGAGAAATTCAAGAAATTCGAACTGCTTTTGAGGAATACTCACCAAGCATGGCAATCTGGGAATACGAGAATCCACAGACAAAACCACCTTGGGGAGACGACATAGCAGGTAGAATCACGAGCTTGTCAAATTACTTTTACACCAGTGATGGTGACGATGTCTTTGATGTGCTATTAAAAGCCACGGATGCTTCAAAACGTGTAAGTAGAGATTTGGAAATTAAGTCACTTTAGAGAAGTTCTGGATATTTTGAAAGCGGACGGTTTAAGATATTTTACTAACCGAACACAATGAAAAGAGAAGAAATTTTCGCTGCCATCAATGCCAACAATCTGACACAATTGGACACGCTCATTAAAAATGGAGCAGATGTTAATTATATTGGAAACATGGGAGTATCGCCACTCTTTTATGCGTGCCAAAAAGAAAATATTGCGGCCATTAAATTGCTTATTGGTAATGGTGCCTCTTTGGATCTTCCTGTCAAAGAGTCTGGTTTCACTCCGCTGCATTTCGCGGCACAGGAAGGAATGATGAGCATTGTCGAAATTCTAGTGGAATCAGGAGCAAATGTAAACGCGAAAGATGATTTTGGGAACGGCCCGCTTTGGAGAGCTAGTAATAAGGCGCAAATCGGAAATTACCTAGTTTCGAAAGGTGCAGACCCGAAAATGAAAAACAATTCAGGAGTTTCTCCCCTAAGTTCTCCTGCAATGGCCTACGAATACTTAAAAGACCCTTCGAAAGCTGATTCTGGCAAACGTACTTCCGATCTAATAAAAGCTGTTCTAAATCAAGATCTTACTTCCATCGCTTTGATGACGGTAAAAGGTAAGCTCAGTACAGAAGAAACTGACAATAATGGAAAAACTGCATTGTACATAGCCGCCGAAACTGGTTTCGAAAAAGTTATTATGTTGCTTATTAAACAAGGCTCAAATGTCAATGCCAAAGCAAACGATGGAACTTCCATATTACAAATTGCAGAACAAAAAGGACATTCGAATATTGCGCAAATCTTGAAAAACTCCGGAGCCAGCTAGAATTTATGCTTCAATAAGAACGCTATTGTATGAATTCAAGATTATCGGAGCAGGTGCTATTTACGGACAACGAAGGCAATAAATCTTCGCTAAAGCATATTATTGACGACGGACTCGACGGTGAATATCTCGAAAGAATTCCTGCTTTGGTGGAATTATTAGATTCTGGAAGTCCAATCCACAAACTATTGGCTTGTATTGTTTTAACGTCTTGGGGATGTAAAGAGGGCTTCGAAGCTGTCGTTTTATGGGCTTCTAATCCGAACGACTCACCATGGGTGAAATCTCCAGTTAGTTTTGATCGATTGTACGGTGCAGACGATGCTTTCGAAAATTTGGTGGGGGCATTGAAAACCAGCTATTGGAAAGAATCCAATTCGGATTTGGTTGAAATGCAAAGAAGATATGGACGCATTCGATGAAGCCCTCCGCGAAAGCAAGCAAAAAGGACATGCGCACATTGCAGAATTATTGGAAGCCATAGCTAAAAAACAGGCTTAGAAAGCAGTAATTTTAATCGTAAACAAATGGCCATTGGATTTAAAGTAGGACCTATCTTTTATAAATTCGGAACAGGAAGCTTTCTTCATTGTTTCTTTTCGAATATTGCTTTTCATTTGGAGGATCGGCAATGATTTGGCGCAATTGGAAACGCTCATAAAAAAAGGAGCAAATGTCAATACCAAAGCAAGTGATGCCACTTCCATAGTACAAATTGCCGAACAAAAAGGTCATTCCAATATTACTCAAATGTTGAAAAACTCTGGGGCTCGGTAAAAATCAAGCCCTCCTGCCAAATCTTCTTCGATATATCTCATCCATTCTCGATTTTTTTCAACGAAAACAACAAATTCCAGTTTTTTTACGGTCAGTCGTGGCATTTTTGATAACTTAACCACACACTATTTAAAGCACTGATAGACGTATTGCTGCATGTGAAGACAGTTTGAATGAAATCTATTCACGATTTCCAGGCGCTTCAATCCGCGACGTTTCACGAATGCACACTGGAAAAAGACAACAACTCTCTGTAAAAACATACCATGAAATCGAACGCATTGAATCATTTATTGGATCAAATCACGCAAGAAAAACGAGTAAATGACCTCGATTTGAGTCAAACCAATTTTTCAGAAAGTGATCTTTCAAACCTCTGCGGAGCGCAATTGAATTTTAGCAGTGCAACACTCCGTAATACCCGCCTTGGAAATGTTCAATTGAGCCAATCCAACTTCCGTGGTGCCAATTGCACACGGGCTAATTTCTCCAGCTCTGTGCTACGTATGTGCAATTTCGATCGTATACAAGGCGACGAAGCCTGCTTCAATAATGTCCGTCTCGAAGACAGTTCTGCAAAAGGTGCCTATCTCGAAGCGATTGAAATAAAAAATGCAAAGTTGACCGAGACCTCTTTCGAACGTGCAGTGTTGCATCGAGCCATATTTGATCAATCCGAAGGAGAAGGTATTGAATTTCGAGGTGCCGATCTTTCTGAAGCGAGTTTGGTCGGAGTAACATTTAATGAGGCCGACTTTCGCGGAGCGGATTTGCGCAAAGCCAATTTGTCAAACGGAAGTTTTCAATATGCTGATTTCCGTGGTGCTTTACTGGATGAAACCATTTTTGAAGGAGCAGATTTTAAAGGAGCCATCTTTGACAAAAACAAAGGACCTCAGGCTTCGGAAGACCAGGTCAAAAATGAAAAGACGCATCCGAATGATGACTTTTCTTCTGTACTTTCCGCATTGTTCAGTGAAAATATCTTCGGAAGTAAAGAAGGGGAAACTGAAAATGACGCGTACGCTCAAGATCTTGCAGAAAAACTGAAAGACATGAGTAAAACCTATACTGCGACTGCAAAACAATCCCCTGAGGAATGGAAAAAATGGGCCGAGTCTTTCATAGAAGCAGGTAAAAAGGACGATTCAACGGGATTAGATTCAATCATAGAATTGTTGTACGAAGGTCCTATCAAATTTCCAGAGGATTCTGTACTAGGTAAAGTATCGAAGAAGGAAATGATGGAACAGTTGAGTGCACTGAATGGCAACCTGAACAAAATGACGAGCGAACCACCAGAAGAATGGAAACCTCTGCTAGAAAAACTAATGCACCAGACTGACGATGGGCAAATTGATTTTAAATCGATCATTGAAGCTTTATCAAAAGGGGCATGATGACCAAATAAACACAGTAAAAGACGACATTTGGAAGCGATCTTACCGCTATATAATCTCTTTTTAAAAAAGCAAGAATAGACGCCTAATGAATTCCTTCTGTCAGATTTTGAATGGAGATTCACAGAACTCTTAGGATCATTTTATGATACATATACTCAAAAGATTGCGCACAAATACTGATTATTTGCTCGGCGCATTGATTTCACAAAGATTCTAAATACCTTTCTGTTGCGATTCAACGCACCACTATTTGTCACTGATAAAACCACATAAATCACACGCTTCGAACCACCATTCGAATGCCAATCAGTCGTTTGTCCAACAAACGGTGATGCAACGTGCCCAATCCGA